>JAPKZH010000266.1 GCA_026393905.1 Candidatus Aminicenantota bacterium | reverse complement strand
ACGGGGACTTGAGGGCGGCCTAGGCGCCGCCCAGATACTGTCACTTTATTTATTGCGTTTGTATTAATACACCCGGGCGATTTTGTAAACAAAAAAAATGGGGACATGTTCCGAATTCCCCAGAGGTACAATATATATCCTAAAATATTCCAAAAAAATTAAAAAGGCGGGCGGTTTGACTTGTGAATTCGGAACGTGTCCCTATTTTTTCTTCGGACCATGTCCCCGTTCTTATCACATATTCCAGCGATAGGATACCTTGAGCAGGAATATGTTGTCGCCGGGGGCCGTTAGAAGGTCGCCCAGGTCGCGGCGGAGCTGGAAATCTCCCGGATGGGCGTAATCGGCCCGGTTCTGGGTCCAGACAAAATACAGCAGCGAGCCGGGGAAATATTCCCATCGCAGGACAACCGTTCCGCGGAGGGACTTCATGTTGAAGTCCGGGTTGCCGATAAAAAAGGCCGCGGCCAGCCCCTCGCCGTCCGGGTCGACTGCATACACGCCGTCTTCAAAGTTGACGATCGATGCTCCTTCGCCGTAGATGTTAAAGTCAAAGGTCTTGGGCCGCGCCAGCTCTCTAAAGCGGCTGTAGGTGCCGACGCCGATGAAGGGCTGAAGGTAAGCTTGGAGCGACAGCTTCGGAGTGAACGTCCAGTTGAGGCGGAACTCCAAGGAGATGATCTTCTGCTCGATGTGGCCGAAGATATATCTGGTCCCGAAGGTCTCGGTCATCAGCTCGTCCTTGACACGGGCGACCCACTGGTTATTGGTGGATTCCCGCATGATCTGCGGGCCCAGGGACAGGCTGAGGTTGGGCCGCGGCTTCCAGCGGACGGTGACCCGCGCGCTCCACTCCCTGCCGTTCTCTGGCTGGGTATAGACTGTGCTGTTGCCCTCGATGACGATGGACTTCCGGCTGTCGGTCGCGAGCTGCAAATCCAGCTGCCAGCCCCAGGGCCTGAGGGCGAGCGGGCCGCCCCGGGTCATGTTGTTGCTCAAGGTCGGCGGGTTATAGGCGAACATCGTGTTGAAGTTCCAGAAGTTGCGAAACACGCCCTGGAACGAGCCCAGCCACCCTTCATAGACCTTGTTGCCGCCGAAGTCGTAGTTCCGGGCCGCGCCGGCGAAGACAAGCGCCTGCTGGAAGATTTTTCCCGGTTTCGTCCATTGATAGGCGGGGAGGATGGAGAGATTGACCAGGTCCGAGCCTCCGTACTGGAAGCCCGAATCATTCGGGTCGAACCCGGGTGAAAGCGCTCCGGCCTGGACGAGGAAGAGGAGGTTGCCGCTTTGCTTGGCGAAGCTCAGCCGGCCTCCCCAACCGTTAAGCGATGTGGCGGCGGGGTCTACGTCGACGTGGGCGGCGTCGGGGCGCTGGAAGTAATGCATGGAGGAATACTGGAGCCGAAGAATGTCCTGGACGCTTCCCTCGATGCGCGTTCCGCCGATCCATCCCCCGACGACATAGTTCCGTTTCTTGTCGAGGAACGACCAGCCGTCAAAGGCCAGGCTGAAAGCGTTCTTGTTGAGGATGCCGTCGAGAGAATCGGTCTGGAGGTCACGCGTGACGCCCGTGGCCATGAACCCGAATCCCTGCTGGCCCTGATTGATATCCTTCTGGGCGCGGAGGGCGCCATAGTAGGTGAAAGGCTCGACCTCTTCTTTCAGGCGAGAACCGAAGGTGTCGACCTCGGCGTACTCGCGCGCCGTCAAGGCGTTGACGAAGCCGACGTTCCAGCCGCCGAGCTTGCCCGTGATCTTGGCCGCCCCCAGGATCGTCGAGCGGTCGGGAAAGTTGACGAAGCCGTCCTGGGTGACATAGCCCTGGGGAGACCTGCCGATCCGGCGGCTATAGAAAAAATTGGGATTAGGCCAATTGATGTCGGCGTTGAGGTAGACGCCGCCGCGGCCGAAATTGTTGAAGATCGAGGCCCCCTCGATGAAGAAAGGCCTCTTTTCTTCGTAGAACGTCTCGTAGGCCGAGAGATTGACAACGGCCGGGTCGACTTCGACCTGACCGAAGTCGGGATTGACGGACGTATCCAGCGTCAGGTTGCTCTTGAGGCCGATTTTGAGGTCGAAGCCGATGTTCCCGAAGTATTTATGCCCGAGTTCGAAGGGATTACCCTGCTCGGACGGCCGGAACTGCGCCTGTCCGACCGAATAGGGAAGGAATTCGATGTGCCGGCCGGGGCTGATGCCGCGGATGCCCTCGAGCCGGGCGAATTTCGAGACGAAGGCCGTCTCGTTCTTCGGCACCCAGGAGAAGGCGGCCCTCTCGTTCTTCCGCTTGATGGCCCGCATAAAGTTCACGCCCCAGACGGACTCGTCCTTTTTGGGGAACCGGATCTGGTTAAAGGGGATCTTCATTTCCACGATCCAACCCTCGCCGTTGACGACGGCCTTCCATTCCCAAACGCCGTCCCAAGAGGTGTCCTCGTTGACGTCGTTGGAAAGCACTTCATCTAGGATCGAGCCGGCCGGGTTGACGCCGAACAGGTAGCCCGTCCTTTTATCATAATAGGGATCGACGGCAAAGAAAAACCAGTCGGAATCGGTTTGGTCGTCCCGGCGGCCGAGACGGCCGATGATCCGTTTGGGTTGGGAGTCATAGCAAAAGGCGGCCACGTACAGGGCCTTGTCGTCATAGGCTACCCAGACATGCGTCTTTTCCGTGGCCGGAGCACCGTCGTTGGGGTCGTTCTGTGTAAAGCCGTCCGCGGGTTCCGTCTGCCAGACTTTCTCATTGAGGACGCCGTCGATGATGACGGCTTCTTCGGCTCGCACGGCCCGCACGACTTTCTGTTCAGGGGCCTTTTTCTCTTCTTTGACCTGTTTGTCCTTGGCCGTCAGGATGAGCGGCAGAGCCAGCGCGATGAGCCAGAGGGCTGTTTTCTTCATCTATATTCTCCTCAAGAATTTTCGTGCGATCAGAATCCGTAAAGGAATTGCGTCACTTTCAATAACGGGCGAACAAGGGATTTTTCAATAGGAAAATAGTGCTGTTTATGAAAATAAGACTTTTTTCCTAGCCTGTCCGAACCCATAGGGCCTCAATTCTCTCCTTTTTTCTCCATAGAGAAATACGTATAAGCTCCCAGGAAGGTTGCGCAAGGGCCCGCTTTTTTTAACAAATTTCCTTCTTATTCGGGGAAAAAGTCATTTATTCCCGCTTGGGACTTCATTCAAGCTTCAGCCGTCTCCGGATCATTTCCTTTCCGACCCATGCGAAATGCTAAAGAGCTAGATTAAGCGGGTTGATTGGCCTTTTCCCAAGCTGATGTTTAGGTTCGCTGTCCATGCCTGTCCTGTATGTGTTACAATTGCTTCAAGCTGAGGGCAGAATTTTTTGACGAAAAATGGAAATATTCAATATATTTTTGGCATATTTATTGCAGCGCTTTTAGCAGGTTGAATGAGAGGAGGAATAATGTCCAATGAATCTGGAAATCGTCTAAGTGGGATCATCAGAAAATGTCTTTTGGCGATTTTATGGGGCGCCTGTTTCCTATCGCTTTCCCCTTATGCCTGGAATCAGGAAACCTCCGAATGGAAGCTCCGAGTCGCCATCGAGAACGCCGCCCTGCGCCAGAAGCCGGACCTGGCGAGTCCGATCGTCGCCACAGTGGCCAAGGGAACGATCTTGAATTCCAACGAAGTCGAGGGCGCCTGGTTTCGGGTGACCATTACCCCCGGCAAGGAGGGCGTAACCGTCATCGGATATATCGCCTCCAACGAAGTGGAAATTTTAGAGGAAAAAATCAAAAGACCGCCTGGCTTTTATGAAGAGCCGGCCGAAGAATTCCACGGCCTCGGGTTCACTCTCAAGCTCGCCGCCGGGTTGAGCCTGTTTTCCGGCGGCGACTTCTATCGGGGCGCCGCGGGCATGTTCGATTCGAACGCCGATGCTTTTATTTCGTCGGGATACACAGAAGAGTCCAGGAAGACGAAATCCTTTCGATCGGGCTTTGATGCCGGCGGAGATATCATCTATCATTTCAGCCCTCGCCTCGGGGTCGGCCTCGGAATGGACTATATTTTCGCCCGCGCCGAAAGTCTTTTCGTCTTCCAAGGACACGACGCGATCGCCTTCAAACTGTGGAGCACGCCCTGGATCAACGCCTTCTCTGTCAAGCTGGGGTTGTTTTACAGCCTGCCTGTTGCTCCCTGGTTGACCGTATGTTTAAACGGGGGCCCCGCCCTCTTTCTTGTCAAATACAATTACAACCGGAATGTGGTCATTCCCGGGGCCGCAGACGATTTTTATCAACAGGCCAGTGCCCAAAGGATCGGCTTCCGCGGCGGCCTCGGCCTGGAAATCCACCTGAATCAACGCGCGGCGGTTCTTCTGGAAGCGCAAGGCCGCTATGCCAGAATCACCGACTTTGAAGGCTCGGAGAAATTCTCTCACGAAGTATCCGGCTGGCCGACCATCCGGGAGGTGCAAGGCTTTCTGTACTGTGTGGAAGGAAAAAAGTATGCCGAGCTGGCCATCCTCTCGGACGGAGATGCCAACGGTCAGAATGCCACAAAGGCCGTCTTGGACTTCACGGGCATCAGCCTCTTGGCTGGATTGAGATTCCGGTTCTAAGAGGGAGCGAGACCCTTAATGCGAAACTTTAAAAAACCTTCGCTTTTGTTTTCCTCGCCTAAGCGTCGCCTTGCTTCTCAATACCTCCATCCCGACAAGCCGGGGAACCAGGCGTGTACTCCCCCATGAACAAAATGCCCACCCTGGATTTTGAAATCAGTGAACCAGTTCAATCAGTTGACAGGAGTTCGAAGGGATTGCTATAGTAGGCAACCGATAAATGCAGATGCCGTCCGGGTTAAAAAGGAAGCGATAAAATAGCCAGAATAAAAAACGATGCCCTCGTCATTTTTTCCATGTCGCTCGGTTCCGTGCGACAGGATGAAGATTTTATATTCGATCTAAGGAGGCAATCATCATGAAAAGGCTCCGCAAAATCTCGGGGAGCGACATCAGGCTCCTGTTGGCCGCGGTCCTGTGCGTGGCTGTCCTTGTCGCTACAGACGATTCAGGAGTATGCGGGGAGACGGGGAAAATCAACGTCCAAAACAATTCGGATTTTTCCGTCAATGTCCAATTCTCAGGTCCGCAGAGTACATCCGTTACCCTCGGGGGCGGGGGGAGTTCATCCTTAAGCGTGAAAGTCGGCACTTACCAATGGGTAGCTGTAGAGACAGGCATCGTCGGCGGCCAAAGTACCAGCGGAAGTTGCAAGGTCACCAAGAGCGTGCCGGGGAGTGTGGTCATCAATTTTTAATCGCAGCCAAGCCCAGAATCCAACTCCATCAAAGGAAAAGCGGTTCGTTTTTTCGTATCAAAGGTGAGATAGAATGAAAAAAAGCCATCTCTTCATCTTGTCCCTTCTTCTATTTAGCTTCGTTTGCGCTTTCGCGCCGTTTCTTTCCGGACAAGTCAAGATTATCAAGGTCATCGTCGGAAGCGCCAACGTCCGCCTCAAGCCGGATTTCAACAGCCAGGTTATAACAACAATTCCCTCGGGCACTCTTCTTGAGCCGACGTCAAAGAGCGGGGAGTGGTACCAGATCTCGGTTTCTCCGGACGAGAAAGGCGCCGTCGTCACGGGATACATTCACCAGAGCACGGTCCAAGAGGTCCAGACAACCGCCAAGCCTGAGACCGAGACCCCGCCGCCGGCAAAGGCCGCTCAACCTGTCCCTGTCCCAAAAGAAGCCCAAGAAACTGCGACGCCGCCCGAGCCTTCAAAATACAGGCCGGCGGTATCCGGCGGAAGTCTCTTCTCTGGATTTTTCATCAAGCTCGGCTGGATGATCTCTCCCCCCGCAGGAGGGTTCGGCAAATCCTGGCTATCGAGCTTTGGCTTTGATCTCGGGTTGAGCCGGAATTTATCATTCGGCGTTGAGCTCCAGCCGGCCTACCGGAGCTACCCCGACATCGACCTGACGATCATTCCCATCATGGGATTCGCCAACGTCAAGATCGGCGAGAATATGGGAAGATTGATCCCGTTTCTGAAATTCCTGGATGTCGTCGGCGGAGCCGGAATCGGGTTGGAGGCGTCCTATGCGAAAACGATTTTTGACGGCAAGACGTATACGAATTTCCGCACCCTGCTCGCCTTTCACATCATGCTGGGCGGCGAGATCGAGTTGAAAAGCCTTCGACTCCTGCTGGATTATCAGCTGACGAGGATTTCCGACCCCAACGTCAGCCCGAATTTCTGGAGACACTTCATCCTGTTCGGACTCAGGTTCTAGGCCGGGCCTCGGCGCTATTTTATTTTTGTGGCTGTTCTCTCGCGCTGACCCTGCTTTTCGCTCAGTCCAGTCGTCTTGCCGTCCGCTTCTGTCAGAACGATAGGTCTTCGTCTCATTTCTTAACCACCTCCAGGGCTTTTTCGAAGAGCTCGTCCCGGCCTTCGAGCACGCCTTGGATCGTCCTCTTCATCGGCACGGTCGGCCGGATTCCGATGAGATGGTGCTGGGAGCCGTCGTGCTTGACGACCTTCATCCCCGTCCAGGCGATCCGGAAGCCGCCGGGCAGTTCAAAGGAATTCACATTTCCGTTTGTCCCCGCCGTGGGCTGGCCGACGATCGCTCCGAGCTTGTAGTACTCGATAAAACTCATGAAGGATTCCGCATAGCTGATGGCTCGGCCGTCCGTGATGAAAGCGACCTTGCCCTTGATCTTCGGCTCGTGCGCGCCCAGAAACCAGCCCGACTTATCATAGCCTACGATCTTTTCCCGGTCCGGGTAAATGATCTGCGGAATCTGCATCCACTGGCCCGAAGTGTCGTTGGCCTTCAACAGGTGGCAGAGGATGAGGTGGTTGTTTTTGGGGTAGCCCCTCAGGTCGAAAATGACTCCCTCGGCCGAGGACAGCTCTTGGATCTTGGGGGCGATCTCCTGCCACTGAGCCCTGTCCAGGTCCACATAATAAATTCCGTCTTCGACCTTATCGATCACCGGCCTCTTGGGCTCCACGACCGGCTGCTTCCAGTATCTTGGGATCTTAACATCCAGGATTTTCCCGCCGCGCTTGATTTTCAGCTTGACCGGGGTTTCTTCCTCGCCGGCCCCAAACCGGCTGAGCGCCTTGAATCTTTTCCACTGGGGCGAGCCGGACAGATATTGTTCGGCGTCGATGAGCGCTGTTTCGGCCGTCACCCCGTCCATGGAGAGAATGATGTCACCTCTTTGAAACCGGACAGGATCGGCCGAGGCCGTGATGACCACCTGGTTTTCGATCCACTCGACGGCCAGAGGAAGGCCCGCCCGCGCCGTCCATTGGGCGGAAAAAACGTTGCCGTGGCCGTCTTGGAGATGGGCCACCATCAGGCTCAAGGTGTGAAAAAAGTCCTGGTCGGTCTTATCCCCCAATGCTTTCTGAAGGGCCCAAGTGAGCTCCCGGTCCCAATCGACGCCGACGACATCAAAATAGGGATAGAAGTGTTCGAAGATATTCCAAGCGATGACCACGTCGGCCAGACGGACCGCTTCATTGTTGACCGTCCAATCCTCGATCTTTTTTGCGGCCAGAGATTTCATCCATGGATCAAACGGGTTGACATCATTCTTGCCCTGGGTCTCTTTTTCGTCGCTGTAAAGGATCAGGGGAATTCGGCAGGAGATGTCGCCGGTGAGTTTCTTCTGGATCATTTCCCCGACAGCGGGGATCTTGTCGAACAGCTTGGCCGGAACGACCAGGACTGCCGGCTCGATCATCAGGCATTGTTTGCCCTGACCGGGATTCCGCCTGGAAATTTTATAATGATAGCCTTGGCTACGAGCCGCCCATTCGGCCGGCGCTTGATCGGGCAGGCCGTCTTCGAATCCCGGGTTTTTGATGGGGACCGCTTTCCACCGGCCCTTCTCGTCTCTGGCCAGCAGCTCAAAGCCATCCAGCCAGAGCCTCTCGCCGCCATCGGTCATGCCCCCGAAGACGATCTCGACGGCATCTTCATCGACTTTTCCCGCGATTTCGTATTCTTTCCAAGCAGAGGTCCGGATGGGCCGATTCCCCATGTTATCGAAGAATCCACTTTGATTATTCTTGCGGTCCACCCGCAGCCACAGGTATCCCCGTCTTTCATATTCCTTGCCGTCGAGCTTGACAAAGGCCTTGAGCTTGATTTCACGGCCGACGTACGGCCTGGCATCGACGGCCTGAGTCAAAACAGCCGGCAATGTGGCCACCTTCAAAATGTTAGCTCTGTTGATGCGAATGCTGGCATAGGGAGAGTTGGCATTTCCCAACCCGACTCCGCGATGCTGCCAGGCGACGACTTTCAGGCTCGTCGTCGTTTTCGGCCAAGAGGGGGGAGGGTCCTGCGGAGTTTCACCGCTGAGATAGATCTGCGCCGTGGGGGCCATCGGAAGAAAGAGCTCTTTGAGAATGGCCTTGAGCTCTTGAGAGGTTCCTGCTTTTTTGACTCTTTCGACACCGACCACGGCGAACTTTTCCCAATCGAATTGAGCGGCCTCATCGCTGGGATGGAAAAAACGGATGTATCCGAAGAGCTTGGCAAAAGCCCTGAGGTTCTGGATGAATTGCCCATCAGGACTTGTTTGACTCCAGACCGGCACAGACAAGCCCGCCATCAGGACCGTCAGAATGAGGACTCTCATCTTTCTCATTTTCTAACGACCTCCAGCGCCTTTTCCAAGAGCTCATCCCGGCCTTCCAAAATGCCCTTGATCGTCCGCTTCATCGGCACGGTCGGCCGGATGCCGATGAGATGGTGCTGCGAGCCGTCGTGCTTGACGACTTTCATGCCCGTCCAGGTGATTCGGAAGCCGCCGGGCAGCTCGAAGGGATTTGTGTTGCCGTTCGCTCCCGCCGTCGGCTGCCCGATGATCTCGCCGAGCTTGTAGGACTCGACAAAGCTCAGCAGGGATTCGGCAGGGCCGATAGCCCGCCCATCCGTGATGAAGGCGATTTTGCCTTTGATTTTTGGCTCGCGCGAATCCAAGAGCCATCCCATTTTCTGGAAGCCGGAAATATTCTCTCGGTCGGGATAGATCCATTGGGGGGTTTGCATCCAGGCACCGGATGTGTCCCTGGCCTTCAGCAGATAACAGAGGACTTCCTGATTTCCTCTGGGATAACCCCTCAGGTCAAAGACGATGCCCTTTGCCGCGGCCAGGTCCTTGAGTCGAAGATTGATGACATCCCAGGCCGCCCTCTCCAGGTCCACGTAGATGATGCCCTCCGGGAAATTATAGATGGGAGGCCCTTTTGGTTCAGAGACCGGCTGTCTCCAAGTCCTTCGGATGTCGATAGACAGGATTTTCCCGCCGCGCTTGATCCCGAGCTCGGCCGTGGTGCCTTCGTCCCCGGACCCGAGGAGGCCGAGCGCCTTGGTCCGTTTCCATTGGACTGAGCCGGAGATGAATTCTTCTGCGTCCATGAGGGCTTGCTCCGCCCTGATGCCGTCGATGGCGACAATGATGTCCCCTCGTTGGAGATGAGCCGGATCACGGCTGGCTGTCACGACCACTTCGTTCTCCACCCATTCCACGGCAATGGGAAGTCCGGCTTGGGCGGGCAGGGCCGCGGCATAGACGCCGGCCTGTCCGTCATGGAGATGGGCGACCATGAGACTCAGGGTCTTGAAAAAATCCTTTTCCGTCTTGTCGCCAAGCGATTTCTGGAGGGCGAGCGTCAGCTCCGTGTCCCAGTTGCCGCCGACGACATCGGCGTAAGGATAGAAGTGTTGAAAAACATTCCAGGCGATGATCACATCGGCCAGGCGGACGAATTCATTTCTGGCCGACCAGTCCTCGATCTTTTTTGCGACAAGGGCTTTCGCCCATTTTTCCAGGGGATACCGTTCATTCTTGCCCGGGATCTCTTGGGCATTGCTGGACAGGGCCAAAGGGATTGTACAGGCGAGGCTGTCGGCCAATCTTTTGTGGATGGTTTCGCCGATCGCCGGAATCTTTTCAAAGAGCTTTTCGGAGAATTTTACGATCGGGGGTTCGATGACCAAGCATTTTTTTCCTCGGGCGGGATTTTGTTCGGAGACCTTGTAGAGATATCCACGGCTGAAGGCCGTCCAGCCGGCCGGCGTCTTTTCCAGTTCCCCATCTTCAAAGCCGGGATTCTGAATGACAACCGGCTTCCAACGGCCTTTTTTGTCCTTGGCCAGAAGCTCGAAATCATCGAGGGCCATCCTCTCTCCATTCTCCAGGATGCCGCCAAAGACCACGAACAGGGCGTCGCGATCAACGGCCCCCTGAATCTCGTGCTTCTTCCATTGGCTGGAGCGGATCGGTTCGTCCCTCATCGTGTTAAAAAAGCCGGGACGGTTGTTCGGCCTGTCCACGCGCAGCCATAGATATCCTCGCCTTTGACTCTCTTTTCCGTCGATCCGGACGGACGCCTTGAGCTTGATCTCCCGGCCGCGCCAGGGAGCGGCCTCGATCTCCTGGCCGATCGTGCCCCTCATCATCAACGCTCTGAGCACATTCTCTCTGTTGACGCGAATGCTCAAAAAAGGAGAATTGGCGCTTCCGAACCCCACGCCTCGATGTTGCCAGGCGACGACCTTCAGGCCGGCTGTTTCTTTCGGCATAGGGGTCGAAAGGCTGTTCGGTGCTTCGCCGTTGAGATAGATCTGCGCCGTGGGAGCTATGGGCAAGAAGAGCTCTTCGAGAATAGCCTTAAGCTCTTTCGAAGAGCCTGCTTTTTTGACTCTTTCGGCTCCATAGATCGCGAATTTCTCCCAATCGGCTTGAGCGGCCTCATCGCTCGGATGAAAGTAGCGGACGTATCCAAAAAGCTTGGCAAAAGCCCTGAGGTTCTGAATGACTTGAGCATCAGAATCAGCCTGACTCCTGAAAGGTCCAAACAAGCTCGTGACAAGGGCCGTCAGGACGAATAACCTTATAGCCCTAGCCTTCATCTATGCCTCCAAGGATCGCAGCGAGACGGAATGACCGAGACCCTTATCATAAAGAAATTCGGGGTCAAACCTCAACAATTAACATTTAAAGCCTCGGGGAAAGTCCTAATTTTAATCGAGAATGAAGGAATATAAAGGATGCGATTTAATCAGACGGCTTTCAGGCTTTTTTCAGGTCGCGATAGGCGAAGCCTCCAGCCATGAGGGCCAGGGGAAGCTTGACCAGCCCGAAGCCGAGATTAGAGAGATCAAGTTTGTCTTGGTCAGCCTACTTTTTTTTCGGGTATCCGACGGACTGGGCGAGCATGACCTTCTGGTCGGGCCGGAGCTTCATCAGCTTGGCCATGGATTCCCGGTCGATCAATCCTCGGACGACCGTGGCCAGTCCTTCGGACGCGCAGAAAAGATAGGCGTTTTGGCTGATAAACCCGGTGTGGGCGGCGGAGTAAAAATTCTTATCTTCATCGGTCCCCCTGCTGATTTTGGAAAAATCCGCGACAAAGACGAGGTTCACGGGGACCTCCTTCACAAAATCCTGCCTTCCGGTCGCGGCCCGGACATCGTCCGGGAGAATCCCCTTCAGGATGTTTTCTGCCGGACTGTAAAGATAGAGCCCGTCGGATAGGGCGACATAGATGTCGATATTTTGCCAATTCACCGCGGACGGGGCCGTCCGCTTTCCGTCAGGGCGGTTGACCCCGTCGGCGGCCCAGAGGAGATTGGAAAGGACCTGCAGAGGGAGTTTCTCCGCGCTGAATTCCCGAGAAGACTGTCTTGCCTTGAGAGCCTGCATCAGGGGCATCCCGCCGTCGGTCTGCGGCTTGGGAAGCATGATCTCCTTGGGCTCTTGGGCCGGGGAAGATGAAAAGCCGGTGAGCAACATAAAAAAACTTAAGAGTGACCAGACGCAGATGTGGTTCATCATGACGGTTCCTCCCTTGAAAAAATTCATTTCGCTATGTGTCCCCATGGGCTTCTCTTTCATAGCCTTTCTTGAACTAGAATATCCAAGCCCCGCATGAATTTCAATCGCTTCTTGATTTTATTTCGAGTCCATACTTCTTGTCCTTTTCCCGTCATCGATTCGAAACGATTGAGGCCTGCCGCACGGTGGGCTACCGGATGTACGAGATCCGGTCGGCCGTATCATCCAAGTCTGCGGCGGCTCAAAAACGCGGCGAATAGGGAATTGACAAGGACTCCTCGCCGAGGTGCCTTTCCCCGGATGTTTAGCGGATCAGGAGGAGCTCCGTTTGCGGAGTCGTCAGCCAATCGGCGCCGTCTTTGGTCACGACGACCATTTCCTCGATCGTGACGACGCCCCGGCCGGGAACCGTCAGCCGGGGTTCAATGGTGAAAACCATTCCTTCCTCGAGGCGCTGGAAGGGCTTGTGGGCGTATTTGTCCCATTGGGGGCCGAGGAGCGCTGTCCCGTCATGAGCGAATCGGCCGACCTGGTGGCCGAGGGCATGGGGAAATTCTTGGTAGCCGTTTTCAACGAGGATTTTTCGGGCGATGGCGTCGATTTCGATCCCCTGGATGCCCGGTTTCATCGCCTGCTTCGAGGACTCGACGGCCCGGACGATCGTTTCGAATCCCTTCCGGACATCGGCCGGGACGCTCTTTTCGCCTTGGCCGAGGATATAGAATGTCCTTTGCATATCCGAGCAATAATGGTTGACTTTGACCCCGAAGTCCATGTTCAGGACGTGTCCGCGCTCAACGCGCCTGTCCGTCGGCGTGTAATGGGCTCCGGCCGTCTCAGGGCCGGTGAAGACCGCCGGGCAGGTGGATTCGCCCCAGGCCAGCCGGAGTTTTTTCCGCTCGACCTCTGCTTGCATATACCCAGCGATTTCTTTTTCCGTTTTGCCGGGCCTGATGAATCCGGCGGCTTTATCAAAAATCTCCTGCGTCTCGCGGATGGCGTCTTTGATGGCGGCAATCTCGCCCGCAGTCTTCCGCTCCCTGAGGGCCGAGACGATCTTTTCGGCCGAGACCAGCCTGTCGGCGAGGCCGATCTCCGAAAGGAGCCCATGCAGGGTTAAATACATGCCGTGGGTCAGCCCGTCGCAGATTTCGCTTCCCTGGGAATAGTTGATGGCGATCGTTTTGGGGGAGAGCTTTTTCATGGTTTCCTGAAAGGGCTCTTTGAAACCGGTCACGAAACCGACCACGTTATCATACGCCCCGGTTTCCTGGATGGTTTTCTGGTCGTAAAGCCCGACGACGGCATGGGTCTTTCCGTCGGTACTGATGATGAAAGCGGAATGCCAGGTGACACTCGACGGCGCCAGGAAAACCAGCGTCGGGTCGCCGTTGATCTGGCTTTCCCGGGTGAACGTAATCCAGCAGTCGGCCCCGAATTCCTTGAGCAGGTTGACGGCCTGTTTGACTTTTTCTTGGATGAGCGTCATATCGCGACTCCTTATCCGGAAAACCTTTTTAATCGTTTCATACAGATAAGGACCAGGATGGCCACGAGCGTGGAAAAGCCGACCCGCTCCCACATTTCTGCGAAGAAAATAAAAACCAGACCCTTGGGATGTTTTTTGAGCATATGACCGCCTTCCCTCGCCTGTATCCTAAGGAAAATCCTATGGATTTTCAATTGGCTTTTTCTTTTTTAAGGCGATGGCTTGACAGAGGCATCATTTTTTTAAATGATAGGGCCATCAGAAAGATTTTCCACTGAAAGGAGAACGGGATGCGACCCAACCGGTTCCCAAAAAGAGTATTTCTTTTCCTCGGACTTGCCTTTCTGCTGCCGACCCTGGCTGCGGCCGGCCAAACCTCGATCTTTAAGCTGAAAGTCATCGTCCAGGCGGCTAATATCCGATCCAAGCCGGATATCGCCAGTGCTATTCTCAAGACCGTGCCCGCCGGGACTCTGTTCGAGTCGCCGGGCAAAGAGGGCCGTTGGTACAAAGTGAGCCTGCTGCCCGATGCCAAGGGGACGGCCGTCACCGGCTATGTCTATGACACTCTCGTCGAGATCGTCGGAGAAATCAAAGCGGAACCAGCGAAGGTTGAGGCTCCGACGCCGCCGAAAAAAGAAAAGCCCGTTGCGGAAAAAGCCATCCCCGTTGAAAAACGTCAGGCCCAGCCTGAGGTCGCCCTCCCTGGCTCCCGGAAACGGTCCTTTTCGCTCAGACCGTATGCGAAATTGGGGATGTTGCTGACCCCTCCGTCGGCGGCCGATTTGAATTATATTGAGGTCGATGGAGGGAACTTGGATGAATTCCTGGACGTCGCCACAGCCAATTTTGGCGGCGGGATTCAGCTTCTGTTTTCCTTGAATCCCGAAAACACCATGCGTGTCGGGGTCGACCTGGGCGCCCAGAAATTGTTTTCATCGGTCTTTAATCTGGGAACGAGCGACATCGTCTATGAGGATATCCATAATGAGAATGAATTCGCCTTTTATCTGCTCGCGCTCCTAGAGCTCCGCTCCCGCCGATCGCCCGTGTTCTTCCAGGCCGGGGCGGGGATGCACCTTGTCTCTTGGTACTGGGATTACACCTACAGCGGCAAGTATCACGATGAGTATGAGGAAGAATCCGGGCTGGAGGTCAACATGGGTTTTCTCCTGTCCGGCGGTTTCGATATCCCGGTGAACGAAAGGATCTCCGTGCCGATCATGCTGCGCATGGATGGCTTGATGAGATACGGCATGATGCTCAACCTGAGCCTCAGTATCGGGTTGTCCTTTCATTGATCCATTTTTGGGGTCAATCTTTGGGGTCAAACCTACTCGTTACGCATCCTCCCCTGGTGAATTGTGCGTAACGAGTAGGTTTGACCCCGTTTTTTTCTATGGCTTTGACAGCTTGCCTTTTCGGACGCTCTGCTGCTTACGGATCAGGGCGAATATGGCGATGCAGATCCAGACCGCGTTAACGCCCACGGAGGGCAAGGCGCCGAA
>JAPKZH010000148.1 GCA_026393905.1 Candidatus Aminicenantota bacterium | reverse complement strand
CATATTGGCCAGAAAGACGCTCTTGGCCCGATTGGCCGCATCGGCTGCGATCTTCGCCTTCTCGAGCTCCCCGGTCCTCGCCTTGACCAGCTCTTCCAGATGCTCCCGGTGCTTGCTCAGCTCTTCCTCCGCCCGCTTGCGCTCGGTGATATCGCGGCTTATGCCGACGAGACCGACGGCCCTTCCGTTCGCGCCGACCAAAGGCACCTTGGTGGTTAAGAGCCATTTCCTATCGCCGGTTGTCCGATCAATGCTCGGTTCTTCCCTTACAGCCAGGGCCCGGCGCGACCGGATGATTTCCCGTTCATCGGCGAGATACTGTTCGGCCATTTTATTGGGAAAAAAATCGATGTCCGCTTTGCCGATCACCTCGTCCTGCGTTTTCGCCCCTAAGCAGCGGAGGTGGGCGACGTTGTTGATGACAAACCGGCTTTCCACGTCCTTGATAAAAATGTAATCCGGCAGGTTATCGATCAGCGTCCGCAACAGATTGCGCTCTTTGGTCAGATCTTCCTCCGCCCGCTTCCGGTCGGTGATGTCCCTGACAACACTCTGAATGAACAGCGGCTTGCCTTCCACGTCACTGATGAGCGCTATGGTGATTTCCACCGGAAATTCAGTGCCGTTTTTCTTCCTGAAAATGCGTTCGTAGGTTGAGAAGGACTCGCCATTCCATACGGCCTGCAATTTATTTGTCGCATCTTTATGTTCGGAGGGCGCGACGATATCTCCATAGGACAGGCCAATCAGATCCTTAATGCTATAGCCGAGCATTTCGGCAGCCCTTTTATTGACCATGACGTGTTTTCCCTCGGAACTCAAAAGGAAAACGGCGTCATTGGCGCATTCAAAGAGCGCCCGGTACCTCATCTCGTTTTCTCGGAGGGCGTTCTCCGCCCGCTTGCGCTCGGTGATGTCTTCAATGGTTCCGTCGAAATATTGGATGCTTCCCTGCTCATCTTTGACGGCGACTGCAGATATCGAACAGATGATCGGCTTCCCGTCCTTTTTCAGGAGGTGTGTTTCCTCATTCCTGACAAATCCCTGCCTGAGCATTTTTTCGCTAAATTTTTCTCTGGCCGCATCGTTCTGGTATAAATCAGAAACATTCAAAGCCAGGAATTCCTTTTTGTTCTTATAGCCAAACATCTTAACCAGGGCGGAATTCGCCTCGAGGAACCTGCCCTTGGCTCCTGCCGTATTTCTGTAAACTCCGATGTTGACGTTTTCGGTTAAGGTTCGATATTTTTCCTCGTTTTCTTTCAAGGCTTGTTCCGCTTTTTTGCGTTCCGTGATATCTCTGGCGATTCCCAAGACGACTGTTTTGCCCTCGAGCCTTACGGGGTGGGTGCTGATTTCAACCGTGACCTTGCTGCCGTCTTTTCTTTTCAAAATAAATTCATCGGGCCCGGTCGACTTGTTTCTTAGATTTTTGAATAAAAGATAAGCGGCTTTCGGAATAAACTCCGCAGAAAGCAGGTTCAGCTTCAAGAAGCTCATTCCGACGAGCTCCTCCCTCTTATAGCCCGTCAGTTTCTCCGCGGCCTTATTGCCGTCAATAAAATTGCCTTTCAGGTCGTTCAAATAGTAGGCGTCGGGAGCAGATTCGAACACAAGTCTGAACCGCTCTTCCGACTTTTTGAGCTCTTCCTCCGCCCGGACGCTCTCGACGAGTTTTAAAACAGGATCCATCAGCAGCGTCAATTGGCGAACGTCGGATTCATCGTAATCTTCTTCTTTGTTTGCGACAGCGACCACGGCCGTAATTTTGTCATCAGAAAAAAGCGGTATCGTCAAATACCTGGAGAGTTCCACATGTCCCGTCGGACAGCCTCTTTTATTTGGATGAGGAGCCTGATAGTCATTGATCACAAAAGGCGTTCGACGGCGAATGCCTTCCGCCCAGATGCCGGCGTTCTCCAAGGGAAATACCAACGATTTATCGGGGACTTCGCACTCCTTCATCGTCTCTCTAGACCATGTGACGATTGTCATAGCTTTGTTTTCTTCGCTGTAGAACGCAAAAAACCCAATTTTGCTCACGGTCAGCTTAATCGCCTCGTAAAGAGCGCAATCAAACAAGTCCTGTATATCTTTCGATTTATGCTGAGAAATGTTCAGGAGGCTCTGCAGCCTGAGTTCTTTGAGCCTGACTTCCTTCTCCGCCCGCTTGCGCTCGGTGATGTCTGTGATTGTGCCGAGGATGGCTTTCTCTCCCCCATAGTCGATCAGTTTTGTGGCAAGCAATGCCTCGATTCTTTTTCCCTCTTTGGCGAGAAAGGCGTATTCCAATGGAGGATTCTCTTCTCCTCGCAAATGTTTGGCGAAATTCGCCTTTATCTTGTCTCTATCTTCCGGCGCAATCAAAACGAGAAAATCGAAATCAGGCGAGTAAATCTCCTCTCTTTGATATCCCATAATCTCTTCGCACTTCTTGTTGGCAAAAACGACTCTGCCCTTCTGGTTGATAAAAATCATGCTAGGCGTCTGTTCGGCAAGATTCTTGAACTTCTGCTCACTTTCCCTCAGCTCTTCTCTCTGCTTCTTCTCATCGATAATGTGGGCAATATAGCTGGCGATGGCCTGCAGGACGGAGACATCGCCTTCAGAGAAGGCGTTGACCTGAGTCGATTGGAGATCGAGAACCCCGATGAGCTGATCCTGAACAACCAGGGGAATGATCAACTCCGCTTTTGTCTCCGTGAGGTGATAGGGGATATAGTCCGGCTCTTTGGAAACATCATTGGCGACAATCGTCTGTTTTAAAAGCCCCGCCTTGCCGATCAGCCCTTGCCCCAGCTTTTGTCTATGGCCCCTGGGGATAAGAAGGCCCGATTTGTTCCAGCCGGTCAGATATTCGATTTCTTCCGTCTCCGGATGATAAAGGTTCACGGAAATCTTGTAATATCCGAAGGGTTTGCCGATGCTTTCGGCCGCCCGGACGAGCACTGTTTCAATATCGGTATTCACCGGAATTTCGCTTTGAATATGATGAATCAGCTCGAGCTGGGTGTTGCGCTTTCGAAGGGCCTGTTCGGCCAGTTTGCGGTCGGTGATATCGCGAAATACTCCTTGCAACAATTTCCTGCCTTGAAGATTCAGGCAATTGGCTTTGATTTCCACGTCTCTGATCGTGCCGGTGCTGGTTACAACTTGCGTTTCCAGAATCTGCCCAATTTTGTCGGTCAGGTGTTGCTTGAATGTGGGAGAAAAGGCCGCCTGATCGTAATCTGGCGGGTGTAAAATTCTTTGCGGTCGCCCGATCAGTTCCGCCCGTTCTCTGCCGACTAATGCCGCCAGGGCCTGGTTGCAATCAATAATGAGGCCTGTTTCCGTATCCGCCAGGCAGATCCCATCCAGGGCTTCGTCAAACAGAATTCTATAGCGTTCCTCTTGCTCCCGCAGCGCCTCCTCCGCCTTTTTTCGTTTTCTTTCCTGGATGTCCCTCTGCAATCTTGTCCCCAATAAGGGTGCGATAAAATCGGCAATGCCTTCCAGGTATTTCTTGTCTTCCTCGTCATAGCCGCCCTTTTTATTGGCGACCTCGAAGTTGCCGATGGCGGTATCTTGGACGAGAATGGGGACAACCAGAACATTCTCGATCGGGACATGACCGGAGGGAATCCGGCCGAGCTCATTTTTGTAGAAGCTCCGCTTCTCGAGAATCGCCTTTGCCCAGATGCTGTCTCCCCATGCTTCCCGGGGGAACCTGAGGCTTTTATCCGGGATTTGAAATTCCTTCCGTACATCTCTGCTCATCGAAAGGGTGGCCGCAGCGCCGTCTTCGTCCAGATAAGCGAAGCTGCCGTATCGGCTCTCCATGGCATTTTGAACGACCTGGAGGACTTCTCCAAACATATCTTCTCCCGGGAAACGCAGAAAAATCCCGGCAATTGTATTCCTGATCGACAGGTCTATCGTCGTCTTGGCCAAGCTTTCCACGACCCGCTTGCGCTCGGTGATGTCCCAGAGATATGAGCGAGTTCCGATAACGTTTCCCTCCTCTCTCAATTCGCTCGCGCTCACTTCCAGATCGATCGAAGACCCATCCTTCTTGATGCCTTTGAATTCATATCTCGATGGAACCTTTTCGTTTTGAAGGCGCCCCTGATGATAGGTCATGACCTTCTTTAGATCATCGGGATGAACAACGGAGCGGATAGACTGCTCTTTCATCTCCTCGATGGAGTAGCCGAAAATCCGGGCAGCTCGTTCGTTGGCGTATTTGAAATTTCCTTCTTGATCGTCGATTAAAATGGCAACGCCGGCATTTTCCACCAGGTTTTTATAGCTTTCCTCCGATTTCCTCAGAGCCGACTCTGCCTCCTTGTCCTTGGTAATGTCGACCATTGTTGTCCGGATTCCGATGACATCGCCGGCCTTATTTCGCTCCAAGACATCGCTGACCGCGACGTAAATCTTTGAGCCGTCCTTTTTGACGTA
>JAPKZH010000125.1 GCA_026393905.1 Candidatus Aminicenantota bacterium | reverse complement strand
ATCCCCGGCTGGCGGCGGTTGTCAACGAGGCCCAGCAGCACTTAGCCCGATTCCGGTCCCAGCGTGAGGCTTCCGACCGGAAAGCCTCTTCTGAGCCGCCCCAGAGGATCCCCCGGGAGAAGCTGGACGCCCTCAGGACCTTGGGATACGTAGCCGGCGGAGCCCCGGCTCCTTCCAAGATGTCCCATAACTTTCTGATGCAGGTCCGCCTGGATTCCATCGGAACGGTTGTTTATTCGGATTTCATCCGGCATCCGGAATGGGGAAAGCTCCTCCAGGACGGCCGTTCTCCCCGGAAGCTCGTCACCGCCGATAATGACCTTATTTATATCATTTCCGAACCCGGGCAGACAATTTTTCTCTACCGGAAAAATGAAGGGTTCCGTGACCTGGCCATAGAAGGCGTCACAGACCTTGCTCTCCGCTCGGATGGACAAAGCCTGGTCATCGTTCGGCAGAAGAAAATTTCGCTCCTGGATCTCGAGCGAGGCGGCGCGGACCGGAAAGATGCCGGCCTGCAAAAGCTCTTCCCCTGTTTGGGTCTCCGAAGCGACCCTAAAAACAACCTTTATGTTTTGATGGAGAAGAGGCTTCTCAAGATGAACGAGGAGGGGAAAATCATCCGGACCTATGACGTCTCCGTGCCGGATTCCCGCCTGCTGGCCATTGATGAAGAAGAGAACCTTTACCTTGGGGTGACGGGAGAAATTCAGAAGTGGAGTCCCGCGGGCGTCCGACTCCGGTCATTCGGCCGGAGTGACTTGCGCGGCGAAATCTGCTCGCTGGCGATCGATTCCAAAGGCGACCTCTGGGTCCTTGAGAAGGATGCCCCCGCGGTCACGGTTTTCGACAGGAACGGTGAAAAAAAAGGCTTTTTTGTCTACAATAGCTATGATGAAGAATGGGATAGACCCGTGCCCTGCCTGCAGCTTTTCATCTGCCTGGACCGGATCTATATCATGGACAGCTGGGAAGGCATATTCGTCTATAGCCTCGAATAGCGATGGGGCCTTTTTCGTGCCGGCGGGACGACGGAGAGAGTTTATGATGAGCGTGTTGGGGAAAAAAATAATTTCGTTGTCAGGAGGCGCACGTCCCACAGGACGTTCTTATGGCCTTTTTAAAGCGGCTTTCACAGGGCTCCTTCTGCTTATTGGACTCACGGGCTGTCAATCCCATCCCCCTAAGAATCTGTTGTGGATCGTGGTCGATGCCCTCAGGTATGATCATCTCTCCTGCTACGGCCAAAAGGGATTTTCAACTCCCGCCATGGACTCCCTGGCCAAAAAGGGAGCCCTTTTTTCGAGGGCCTATTGCTCTTATCCCGCCACGTTGCCTTCGACAGCCAGCATGTTCACGTCCACGTACCCGATTTATAACGGAATAAAGACGAATGCCCAGGTTTTGCCCGATTCTCTGCTGACCATGGCCGAAATCCTTCGCGGCCACGGCTATCAGACGGCGGCTGTCGTGAGCAATTTTGTTCTGAGGAAAATAACGAACATCGGAAAGGGTTTTGAATTCTACGATGATCAATTGCCGC
>JAPKZH010000120.1 GCA_026393905.1 Candidatus Aminicenantota bacterium | reverse complement strand
TCGCGGCGGGAGCGGCGGTCAAGATTATCTCCCTGTTTTAGGGAACGCCTGAGCTAGAAAGAAGACTTCAAAAATATTCTCTATTTTTTCTCCCGGATTCTTCGTTCGGCGGCTTCGGTTATCTCCTCAGGATAGCCGACGTGACGCAATAGCTTAATCGCATTCCGGGTCTCGGCTGGGCCTTCGCGTAACTGATAATTGAAAAGGATTCCCTTTTCGCCGATTTCTTCCTGGAAATGATAATTGACGTAGAAATCGGTTACGAGTTGGGTCAGCTCAAGATCGTGCGTCGTGGCTAATACCAGCCCGTTTTGCTTTGCCAAGTAGATAAGGACTTCCGCTGAAGCAGAAATCCTTTCGAGCGAGTTGGTCCCCCGAAAAACTTCATCGACGAGGCAAAGACAGGGAATTTCTTGACGAGAGGCACGAAGAATCCGCAGCAGGGCTAGAATTTCATCCAGATAATAGCTTTTGCCTTCGATAATGTCGTCCTTTCGACCGATGAGGGTTACGACGTTGAAGAAGGACGCGCTGAATTTTTTCGCCAGGCAAAAATGAAGGGTCTCGGCGAGAATCATATTGACGCCAAGGGCTTTCAGGAAAATCGTTTTCCCCGACATGTTGGATCCGGTGATCAGCACCCCTCCCTTTCTCAAGGAAATGGAATTCGGCACGGGCTTCTCCAACAAGGGATGGACGACATCTTCGATATCGAGGAAGGGGCTCGAATCCGTAAGCGCCGGCTCTACACATGCTTTCATTCCGTACCTATAGGAGGCCGCGGCAACGATCGCGTCCAGGAAGCCGATTGTTTCATAGAGGTCTCGAAGTTGGCTCTCGTATCTTGCCATGAGCCTCAAAAATGAATGAAAGGCTCGGACCTCGATCAAAAAAAGGATATTGAGATATTCAATCAGAGCATTATTCTCACCCAGACTCAATAAGGTCGTTTTCGGGGCGATTCGGGAAACTTTTTCCAGGGCCAGCTTGAATCGTATCCGATACGGTTCCAGGATTGGATCCCGGAGGCTGCTGAGACGAGAGGCGCATTTGATCATCCTTCCTAAATAGCGGATGGAAGGAAGATCCTCAGAAAATTTCCGTTTGGTCCGGTAATGAATCACCATGTTGCCCAACGATAGGCTAATAAGGCCGACCCAGCCCAGGCTGTAACCCAGCAGGCCCAGCAAAACAAAAAAGGGAACAAAGAGAAGAATCCCGTAATAAAGAAAAGTTGACTTATTGGGGGCAGGACGCGCATCCCATAACAGGTCAACGAAATATCTTCCTCCGCCTTTGCCCAGCTTCGATAAAATGACCTGAATCCGTTCCCGCATGATCTGATCTTGGAGAACGTGACTGATAATCCGGCTCCGTTCTTCAAGCGGCTTCTCGGAAAAGAGAGGGTGCCTAAGTAAAGCATATAGAACTTGCTCGCCCGGAATGGTCAAGGTCTGATCCAACTGTCCATAAATAACATCCATGTCCAGATCGTTCCATGTCCGGTCGTCAACCTTATATTTTGAATCTCGAATTGCCTCTAATTTCCTATAATACTCGCTGATCTCGGATGAGTCTGTTTCGTGAATACCGCAAATGCCCCATTTCTTCCTTAGAGACGTGAGCCGCTTAAATTCCCGTGATTCCTGGAAGGTTTTGATGATAAGATATCCAAGAGGCGAAGCGACGATCGATCCTAAAAAATAGACACGGTTCAGAAAAAAGGCAAGCGCGGCTGAAGCCGCAAGAACGGCCACGACCACAAAGACAAGAACAGCGATCTTTTTGCGAAAATATCCCGTATTCTTCACCTTTGACAATATAATATATTATACGGAAAATACGCAGCAAAGTTGTAGCCGCTTGACTTTAGGTCGGCCAAGATATTTAATTTCAGACAACAATATTTGGAGGAGGGAGAAGCTATGCGATTGAAGTCATTATACAGAAATCTCTTTTTGGCGCCGGTCATCCTGGCGGCGTTGGCACTGATGATTTCTGCGAATCGTTGTTCCACCAAACAGCCGCAGGCGGCCAAGATCAAGTTCACCATCTCGTTTCCCCAGGAGCGGTCAAAAATGCCGCTCGATGGGCGGATGCTTCTGCTCATTTCTACAAACGATACAAACGAGCCCCGGTTGCAGATCAATGACGGCGCGAACACTCAATTGATCTTCGGCGTGGATGTGGACGGCCTGCAGCCTGGCCAGGAAGCGGTGATCGACACCAGCGTCTTCGGCTATCCCTTGAAAAGTATCTCGGAAATTCCTGCTGGCGAATACTACGTTCAAGGGCTGCTCAACCGCTACGAAACGTTCCATCGCTCCGACGGCCATAACGTCAAGCTGCCGATGGACCAAGGCGAAGGACAGAGATGGAGCGCTAAGCCTGGAAATCTCTACAGCACGCCTAAGAAAGTCGCCTTCGACCCCTTGAAAAACGAAGTCATCAAGGTCAGCCTCGACAAGGAAATCCCGCCCATTCCGCCTCCCCAGGATACGAAATACATCAAGCACGAAAAAATCCAGAGCAAGCTTCTAACTGAATTTTGGGGCCGGCCGATGCATCTCGGCGCCTGCATCCTGCTGCCCGAAGGCTTCGACACCCATCCCGAAGCGCGCTATCCGCTCATCATCATGCACGGTCATTTCCCCCGCACCTTCGGCGGATTTCGCGAAACGCCGCCCGACCCAGAGCTCAAGCCGGATTACAGCGAGCGCTTCAGGCTGGCGGGCTACAACAAGATCGAGCAGGAGTATGCCTATCAATTCTACAAGGATTGGACAAGC
>JAPKZH010000404.1 GCA_026393905.1 Candidatus Aminicenantota bacterium | reverse complement strand
CGGCCCGGGTCACATCGTTGCTCGAAACCAGCCCCGCCGCATACCGGGCTTTAGCGGCTTCCAGGTTCTGCCTGGCGAAGTCCAAGCGGTTCCTGGACGCCTCCAAGATTTGATCTACGCCCAGGGTCGCGAGAAACGCGTTGCTGACCTCAAAACTAAGGCCCCGCTTGGTTTCAGCCGAGGCGTACCATTCCGAGCTTCGATCCGAACTCGTCTGGATCAGGGTCGGGATGCTCCGGGCGTCAAATATGGTCATGCTGAACGAGGCGACGCCGGAGAGGGCATTTAGGCTTTGGACGATGATTTGCTGATTGCCGATCGTCCTCTGGACCTCAAAAGGACGGCGGGTATAATTTCCGGTGACATTGATACTGGGCATGAAATAGGCCCGGGCCTTGGACAGCCTCGACACGGCGGCCGTCACCCGTTCGTCGGCGGCCAGAGCCCGCTCATTCCCGCTCAAGGCCATCCGAACGGCTTGCTCAAGGGTCAGGATCTCTTCTTGGGCGGCCACAGGCGATGGAATGAGGATCAGCAGGAGAAGGCATATCCATAAACCTGTCAACGTCTTGGGGCATGGGGAGCGTTTATTTATCGTCTTCACTTGGACAAGACCTCCTTTAAGCGCGTTCGCAGCGACTCCATTTATCTTATTTAAACACAAATGTCAAAATTTGGTGGAGAAGAAGGCGTGTTTTCCCAGGCCCGCCCCGGCCGGTCGGAATGATGGGACCAGGCTTTTATCTCGAGATAGAACTCAGCCCGTCCTTCCCGGGCTTCAGAATGTCTTCTCGTCGTCGTTATCTCAATAGATCGGTAACCTTGATATTCTTCTTTTCCAGGATCATCCCGGTCGAGCGGTCGAGAGCGACCTGGGCCAGGTTGTAACTGATGACGGCATTGAGCTCCGACACGCGGGCGTTCGTCAAGTCCCGCTGGTACTGGAGGACGAAATAATTCGTGCTCATGCCGACCCGGAGCTTATCCTCTTCGGCCTGGAGCTTCTTCTCGGCCAGCTCCCGGGCCGCCCTGAAAGCCTGGAGCTGTTTATAGGTCGTCTCGAGGTATCGGACGGCGGTCCTGATCTCCAGGACCACCTGTTTTTCCTGGTTCTTCAGATTCAAGAGCGCCTGGTCTATGTTGAGCTGAGCCTGGGCCGCGCTCGCCCTGGAGATCATGTTGCTCAGAGGGATGTCCAAGGAAAGGCTGACCGACCAGTTCTTGTACTTGAAATTGAAGGCATCCTTAAGCGCCTGCGAGCTGCTTTGGGCAATCGTATTAAGGACGATCCCGTCGAGAGGGTTGCCTTGATAGACGATCTGCGTTCCTGAAACCCCCGGGCTCCAATAGCGCGCGCTGAGCCTCAGGTTCGGCAGGAGCTGGTTCTTGGTGTAATTGAGGCTCAGCTCTTGGTTCTTGAGTCCGATCTGGGAAATTTTCAAGTCCGTCCGTTTTTGCATGGCCGTCATCAGGGCTTCCTCCAGGCTCACTTTCTGCTCTTCGAGCTTGGGCTTGTCCAGAGCCACTACCTCCCGCAGCCCTTTCTCCTCTTCCTCCGAGAGGTTGATGAGCATCTTGATTTGGTCTTCGTTGTTCTTCACTGACGCTTCGGCCGCGATGATGCTCGCTTCGCGGGAGGCCACCTCGGATTCGGCGCTCAAGAGGTCGATGGGTGACATCGTCCCGATTTCCACGGAGAGCTTATTCTTGGCCAAGAGCTCTTTGGCCAGCTGCAGGGACAGCCTCTGCACATTCAGGTTTTCAATGCTGTAAACGAGCTGCCAATAGGCCTGGGTGATGCTGTAAACCGTGTCCTGGACTGTTTTCACAAACTGCGTCTCGGAAACGTCCAGGTTGTTCCTGGAGACGAGGATGTTGTAATTAGAGATCTTGTAGCCGAAGCCTTGGAGCAGGGGCTGGTTGAAAGTGAAGCTGAGCTGGCCCCCGTAGCGGGGATTGATCGTCTGGGCTTTGGCGTTGGTGTCGTTCTTGTTGCCGCTGACCTGGATGGTGAACGATCCGCCCATCGGGATCTGCTGGCTGACTGAGCCGGAATAATTCTGGGCGAGCGTGAGCGCCTGGGTACCCGGAGCGTCGAGCCAGGAATACGAGGCGCTCTTGTTGTTTTGATCGGAATAGCTGAACGACAGCGAGGGATAATATTTTTCCCGAGCCTGGTTCAACGAAACCTGGGACAGCTGCGGCGACAGGATCGCCACCTGGATGCTGAGATTTTTCTGCAGGGCCCGGGTGATGCAATCATCCAGGGTCAATGTCAGCGATTTGTCCTGGGCCGGCGCCTGTTCCTGGCCCCCATGGACGAGCGGCCAGAGAAGCAAAACCAAACATATGAACAGAGTTGTTTTTTTCTTGGACATGTCAAACCTCCTTCAGCAGAGCGTTCTTCGATAACTCATGCTTTATACTTATTGCGTTCGCTTTTTTTTCTTGTGTCACGCGGAGAAGTCTTTCCTCGCCGTCCTCATTCATATCGCAGGGCTTCGATCGGGTCAAGCTTGGAGGCCTTGCGGGCGGGGTAGAACCCAAAAAACACGCCCACCGAAGCGGAGAAGAGGAAGGCAA
>JAPKZH010000473.1 GCA_026393905.1 Candidatus Aminicenantota bacterium | reverse complement strand
AGGCTCTTTTCCTTGTTCGCGTCTGGGCGTGATCATGGTTTGGATACCGAGCTTCTGGTCGAACCGCCACATGGCGCCCATCTCCCGGTTGTTATAGACCCAGCGGCTGTCCGTCGGATCGATGCAGTTGTACATCCCGTCACCGCCCCCGACCGTGACCCAATCCGAGAGCGTGATCTCGCCGGCCCAGCCGTTGGACGGACCTTTCCAGGAGTCATGATCCTGCATCCCGCCATAGATGTTATAGGGGTCCTCCATGTCCACGCCTATGGCATAGAATTCGCCGAGGGGGATGTTGTAGCAATGGTGGCAGGTCTTGCCGCGGTCGTAGGAGATATAGACGCCGCCGTCGCTGCCGAAAATCAGCCGGTCCGAATTCTGGCGATCGACCCACATGGCGCGCCAATCGCCGAAGGCTTTTTGGAAGACGCCGTTGGACGGCCAGCTTAAGCCCTTCCAGGTCTTGCCGCCGTCGTTTGTGCTGGCCAGAGACTGGCCGGTGACGTACACCGTGTTCGGGTCGTTCTGGTCCATCTTGAGCTCGTTGAAGGAGTAAGGCGCCTTGTTCAAGGCCGCTTCGTAGCCCACGTTCACCTTGCGCCAGCTCTTGCCTCCGTCGTCCGTGCGGTAGACCTCGTTGCCGGCCGTGAACTCGCCCGGCGCCGCTCCCCTCTTCTTGGCCAGCTCGGCTTCCTGCTGCGTCGGCTCCCGTCGGTTGCCGTTCTCGACGACCGCATACAGGATGTCGGGATTTTTCTCGAAGACATCGAGGCCGATGCGGCCGACCCGGCCGGTCGGGAGACCTCGGGAGAGCTTCTTCCAGGACTTCCCTCCGTCGATCGTCTTGTAGATTGCGCTTTCGGGGCCGCCCATCTCGTAATGCCAGGGCAGGCGGACCTTGTCGTACATGGCCGCATAAAGGATATTGGGATCGGATTGGACCATGACGATATCGACGGCGCCGATCTTGTCATTGGCATAAAGGATTTTTTCCCAGCTCTGCCCGCCGTCTCTTGTCCGGAACACGCCCCGCTCCGCGTTGTTCGTGAAGAGATGGCCCATGGCCGCGACATAGACGATGTCGGCATTCTTGGGATGGATGGCCAGCCGGGCGATGTGATGAGAATCTTTGAGTCCCATATTCTTCCAGGTCTTGCCGGCATCCATGGATTTATAGATGCCGTCGCCCGAGTTCGAGCTCCGGGCGCAATAGGCCTCGCCCGTGCCGACCCAGACGATGTTTGTGTTTGAAGGCGCCACGGCCACGGCGCCGACAGAGAGCTTCGCCTGGCCGTCGAAAACAGACTCGAACGTCGTTCCATTGTTGATGGTCTTCCAGACTCCGCCGTTCCGCGTTCCGACATAGAATGTGTAAAGGTGTTCCTTGAGCGGTGCGGCGGGGACGGCGAACGACGTCACCCACGAGCCGGCTCGGTAAGGACCGAGGTTGCGAAAATTAAAATTTTTGAGGAGGTCCGGCGGAAATCCCCGCCCGCCCTGCCACCCCTCCAAGGAGCATCCTCCCATGAATTTGTCGGCAAATGCTCCTAGGAAGGAAGGCAGGGAGCAAAGCGACCGTTGGAAGGAAACCCTAAATAAGGGTTTCCTTCCAAGAGTGTCCCCGGGGCGCGGGGGCTACGGGCGGCCCAAGCGACGCCCCAACAAGGATGTCACTTTAAATATTGCGTTGATATTAAAACTATAATTGAACCGTAAAAAATTCTTCATTGAAATCTAAAACTGATATGTTATATATCATAGACAACAAGGATTAAAAAGATGTTTTGAGATTGCCGCGGCACAATGCGCCCGGCAATGATATGGAGAACCCAAGCATGATGACGAAGCAAAAAGCCAAGTTCAGTCTCGGGCTTGATTTCGGGACCAACTCCGTCCGCGCCCTGCTCGTGGATGTCGGGAACGGACGCGAGATCGCGACGGCCATCCATAATTACGGGACAGGGCAGGCGGGGATCATTCTGGACTCCCATAATCCCAACCTGGCCCGGCAGAACCCCGGCGATTATCTGACGGGCTTGACCGCCGCCGTCAAGGATACTCTGGCTAAGGCCAAGCGGGCGGACAAAAAGGTCGACCCGAGCCGGGTCATCGGGATCGGCATCGATACGACCGGCTCGACACCCATTCCGGTGGATGCCAACGGAACACCGCTCAACTTCCATAAAGAATTCAAGAAAAATCCCAACGCCATGGCTTGGCTGTGGAAAGACCACACGGGCCACACCGAAGCCGCGGAGATCACAGTGCTTGCCGCAAACGAGCATCCGGAGTATCTGGCCAAATGCGGAGGGACGTATTCCTCGGAATGGTTCTTCAGCAAAATCCTCCACTGCCTGCGCGCGGATCCCAAGGTCTTCGATGCGGCGGCGAGCTGGGTCGAGTGCTGCGACTACATCCCGGCCGTGCTGACCGGCGAAACGCGGCCGGACAAGATCCTGCGAAGCCGGTGCGCCGCCGGCCACAAGGCCATGTTCAATAACAATTGGGGCGGCCTTCCGGCTAAAGACTTTTTGGCCAAGCTCCACCCCAAGCTTGGAGCTCTTCGCGACAGGCTTTATAGCGAAACTTATACCGCCGATATCCCGGCCGGGAAGCTTTCCAATGAATGGGCCGGGAAACTGGGCCTGCCCAAGGGCATCCCTGTCGCCGTGGGAGCTTTTGACGCCCATCTCGGCGCCGTCGGTTCGGGCGTTTCTCCCGGCAAGTTTGTCAAGATTATCGGCACAAGCACCTGCGATATCTGCGTTTGGCCGAACGATCGGCCTCTCGCCGATATCCCCGGCCTCTGCGGCATCGTCGACGGCTCGGTCCTGCCCGGCTATTTCGGGCTCGAAGCCGGACAGTCGGCGGTCGGCGATATTTTCAATTGGTACGTCGAATATATCCAGCCTGGCGGCCCGGCAAAAGGCTCGCACGAAGCCCTGACAAAAAAAGCAGCCAAGTTCAAGCCCGCCCAATCGGGGCTTCTTGCTCTCGACTGGAACAACGGCAACCGGACGATCCTGGTCGACCAGAGGCTGACGGGGCTTCTTCTCGGCCAGACCCTCCATACAAGGCCCGAGGAAATCTACCGGGCTCTCATCGAAGCGACGGCGTTCGGCGCTCTCACGATCATCAAGCGCTTCGAGGAGTACGGCATCGACACCCAGGAAGTCATCAACTGCGGCGGCATCGCCGAGAAAAATCCTCTTGTTATGCAGATCTATGCGGATGTGATCGGCAAAGAGATGAAGGTCGCCCGGTCGGCCCAAACCTGCGCCCTCGGCTCGGCCATCGCCGGAGCTGTGGCGGCGGGAAAAGACACAGGCGGATACGGCACGTTCGGCCAGGCCCAGGCCGCTATGTGCGGGATCAAGAAAAAAACCTTCAAACCCGACCCGAAAAATCATAAAATCTATCAGGAGATCTACCCCTTGTACCGCAAGCTGCATGACGCCTTCGGCACCAAGGACTGGTCGGGCTCGCTGTATAGCGTCATGAAGGATTTACTGGCTCTGCGCGACCGGCAGCTGACGACCGATAAATGAATAGAATCAATATCTCATCGCGAGCGAAGCGAGGAATCTCTGCAGCATGTCATTCCGAGCGAAGCGAGGAATCCCCGCTTTTTTTTGCGAGAGACCTAAGCGGAGATTGCTACGGCACTCCGTGCCTCGCAATGACAGCGTCGGATTGCCACGCCCAGGGGCTCGTAATGACATAGGATGATGAATGATGTTAAAAAACCTCAAAGAACAAGTCTGGCAGGCCAACCTGGACCTGGTGAAATTCAACCTGGTCATCCTGACCTTCGGCAACGTCAGCGGCTTTGACAGGCGGAGAGGGCTTCTGGCCATCAAGCCCAGCGGCGTTTCGTACGAGGATCTGCGGCCTATCGATATCCTGGTCGTCGACCTTGACGGAAAGGTCGTCGAGGGAAAGCTCAACCCGTCGTCCGACACCCCGACCCACATCGAACTCTACAAGGCTTTTCCGGAGATCGGCGGGATATCTCATGCCCACAGCGTCTATGCCACAGCGTTTGCTCAGGCCGTGAAGGAAATCCCATGCTTCGGGACGACCCACGCCGATCAATTCAACGGCCCGGTGCCCGTGACGCGTTTTTTGACCCGAAAGGAAGTCCGGGCGGACTACGAGGGAAACACGGGGAAGGTGATCATCGAGCGGTTTGCCGGTATCAAGCCGCTCGAAATGCCGGCCGTGCTTGTCGCCGGCCATGGCCCGTTCAGCTGGGGCCGGACGCCGGAGGAAGCGGTCCAGAACAACCTTGTTTTGGAGAACGTGGCCAAAATGGCCTTGCTCACGCGCCTGGCCAACCCGAAGATTACGGATTTGCCGGGCTACATTCTGAACAAGCACTATCAAAGGAAACACGGTCCGCAGGCTTACTACGGACAAAAAACAAGGAGTCATCACAAATGAAAAATGTGCCAAAGGTCAACCTGGGAATCGTCGCCGTCAGCCGCGATTGCTTTCCGGTCGAATTATCGAGACAGCGAAGAAACGCGGTGGTCAAGGAGTGCCGGGCCAAAAAGATTCCGCTGGCCGTCATCGAGACCATCGTTGAAAACGAGAAGGATGCCCTCAAGGTTTTGGAAGAAATCCGGCAGAAAAACGTGAATGCCCTGGTGATCTACCTTGGCAATTTCGGGCCGGAGGGGCCGACGACGCTCCTCGCCCAGAAATTCGGCGGCCCAGTGATGTTTGCCGCTGCAGCAGAGGAATCGGGCAACAACCTCATCCAGGGACGGGGTGATGCCTACTGCGGCATGCTCAACGCATCATATAACGTGGGCTTGAGAAAGCTCAGACCGCACATCCCCGAATATCCCGTCGGGACGCCGGAGGAAGTGGCGGAGATAATCCGCGATTTCAGGCCGGTCGCCCGGATCATGCTCGGGCTCAAGAAATTGAAGATCTTCGCCTTCGGCCCTCGGCCGCAGGATTTCCTGGCCTGCAACGCGCCCATCAAGCCGCTCTATGACATCGGCGTCGAGATCATGGAGAACAGCGAGCTCGACCTCTACGATATTTTCCTGAAAGCGAAGGGCAACCCGAAAATCAAACCCGTGGCCCGCGATATGGCCAAAGAGTTGGGCCAGGGCAACGCATTTCCCGATATGCTGGAAAAACTGGCCCAGTATGAAGTCGCCTTGACGAGATTCATGGAAAACAACCTGGGGGCGTCCGAATACGGCGTTTTCGCTAATAAATGCTGGCCAGCCTACGAGTCCTATTTCGGGTTTGTGCCCTGCTACGTCAATTCGAGGCTGGCAACACGGGGCATTCCGGTTTCGTGTGAAGTCGACATTTATGGGGCCTTGAGCGAATACATGGCCACGTGCGCCACAGAGATGCCGGCGACGCTGCTCGACATCAACAACACGGTTCCCTACGACATGATCCGGGGGGCAAAAAAGCTGGTGGGCGGTTACAAGCCGACCGATCTTTTCATGGGATTTCACTGCGGCAACACATCGTCCACGTGTTTGATCGGGGGCGGGCTCAAATACCAGCTCATCATGCACCGCCTCATGGAGTCGGACAAGAAGCCGGACATCACGAGGGGGACGCTCGAAGGGCGCATCCGCGCCGGCGAAATCACGATTTTCAGGCTGCAGTCCACGGCGGACACGGTCTTGAAGTCTTACGTGGCTCAGGGCGAAGTGCTGGATATCGATCCCAAATCCTTCGGCGGCATCGGTGTGTTCGCCATCAAGGATATGGGACGGTTCTACAGGCACGTCCTCATTGAAAAGCGGTTTCCGCACCACACGGCCGTCGCTTTTGCCCATGCCGGAAAAGCGCTTTTTTCGGCCGTGAAAATGCTGGGCGTCGAGGATATTGGCTTCAATCAGCCGTCGGGGATGTTGTACCAGACCGAAAATCCTTTTTAATACACGGGGTCAAACCTCAACATTCAACAAGAATAAAAATGGGAGGCGGTCGCAAAGGGCGCTGTCCCGCCGGGGCTTTATTTGTTGAATGTTGAGGTTTGACCCCTGCAAATCAGCCTCGGCGGCCGAGGAATTTTTCCAGACCGACGGCATTCTCCGGAAAAGCAGCGAGGACTTCCTCATCCAAGGTGACCAGCGGGATTCGGAACTGCCGGGCCAGGGCCACAAACTCACAGTCGTAGGCCGAGCACGGGCTCCGGCCGCACAGAGCCAGGACCTCCGCAGAATCAACCATGTATTCGTTCTCGTCCATTAATCGTTCGGCTCCCTCCATGATCATCAAAGCGGACGCAGCGTCGAAGATACGGCGCCGAGACAATGTCGCAAGGATATTCCGGAATTCGCTTCGCCAAAGGAGTGGGGCGGCCCAACTCGGGTCCTTCCTAAAAGCTCTCTCCGCCGCCAAGGAATGCTCGCCGGGCAGCAGAAAATGGGCAATGATGTTTGTGTCGACGACAATCAAAGGCGCCCTTCTTTTTTAGCATGGTCGATCATCTCCTGGCTGAGCCAAACTCCGCTCCGGCCTTTTCTCAAAGCGCGAGAAACCGCGAGCATTTCCTTAGGGCTTCTCTTTCGCGGCCTGAGCCGCTCTTCGAGCAAGGCGATGATCTCGCCGTTAAGGCTTCGCCGATGCCGGACGGCGCTTTCTTTGAGATCTTTGTGGAGCTCCGGTGGGATTTTTTTGACCGTAATGTTGATGGCCATAATGTCCTGGCTATGGTTGCTTAATGGTTTCATTATGGCACCACATCGAAACAATGTCAATTATCGAATTTACAGAGCAAAAGACGGCCCTCCCGCCGATTTTTCTCAGAGATTGAGTCTTCCCAGTTCTAAAACGCGGCTACTTATGAGGGCTGGATTCTACGGAGCAACCGATAAGGCGAGCATTGCTAAAGGAGATAGAATGCTATCCGGCTTAGAGTCGGGTCTGTTACTGTAACGCCTAGATTGACATGGAAACATTTTGTTGATTTCTTTGGGCCATAAGAGGGGAAAAAAGCTGTGAAATGCCCCCAATGTCATTCCGAAAATCCTGATACCTCCCGGTTCTGCAATAACTGCGGCTCAACGTTTGGGTCTGTCAAACAGCTGGAATTCGCCCCAACGATGACGCTCGAAACACCCGCCCAAGCGATACCAAAGGGGAGCCTCGTCCCGGGCAAGTATCGGATCGCGGAAACATTTTAGGTGCTCGGCGAGAAGGACGAAGCCTTCAAGTGGCTGGAAAAGACGTATCAAGATCGTCTCTCGACGATGTTTGAGCTCAAGGTCGATCCATTCTTGGACAACATCCGCTCCGATCCCCCGTTTAAGGAATACCTAAAAAAGGCCGGATTCGAGAAATAATCCAAGTCCCGCATTTTCACAATCGTTCGATGATCTCATAGATTTGAGATATCCATAAGCGGCCGTCCCGGGCTCAACGAGCTGAGAAACTCATCGCACGGAAGACATAAAATGCCGTAACGCGATAGTCTTTCCTTCCCGCGATACAACAGCAGCGGCCGGCATTCGGGAAAATCGTCCCGGAATGCCCGAAGCGGGCGCAAGTCTTCATCTCGGACGCGCGCCGCGTTCTTCACTTCGATGGCCCAAAACCCCGAATCGCCATAGACGATGAAATCCACCTCAACGCCCGAGCGGGTCCGCCAGAAAAAGAGGTCGTTCCGGCTCAATCCATAGGCGATCCAGGCCCTCAGGTGCTGGGCGACGAGCCCTTCAAGGGCGCAGCCTTCGATTTCTTGAGGCCTGTCCAACGGCCCCTGTGGGCGCAGAGACCGGTAAACTCCGGCATCGAAAAGATAGAGCTTGGGATGCTCGCTGACCTTTCGTTTCGCACGTTTGGCGAACACGGGCAGCCGGAAAGCGATCAGCAGATCCTCGAGAATGCCGATATATCCTTCCACGGTCTTGCGTTCCAGCTCGCATTCCCGAGCGATGTTGCTGATGTTCAACAAGGACGCATGCGAGAAACTGATGATTTCCAGGAACCTGGCGAAATGGCCGATATTCCGGACCAGCCCCTCCATTTGAATTTCTTCCCGAAGATAAAGCGATGCGTAGCCCGCGAGCGATTCTTGCGGATTCGAAGCGGCCCAGACGACGGGAACCAAGCCTGTTTTCAGAGCCTCATCCAGATGGAATCGCGATCCCAGCTCGGCGGCCATGAACGGATGCATGGTCTTCAGGAGGGCTCGCCCCGCGAGAAGGTCGATCCCGGAGCGCTTCAGCTTCCTGGCGCTCGAGCCGGTGAGGACAAACCGGATGTCGCGCTTTTCTTCCATGAGTTTATGAACCGAGTCCAACACGTTCGGAACCTTTTGAATTTCATCGATGACGACCGTCTTCGGAGTCGGGAGCGCGCGGACGACATCAAGCAATGTCTCTGGGCGAGCGGCGTAGCGCCGGAAGATATCCGGCTCGAGGAGATCGATGACCATCGCCTCTTTGAGGACGGAGCCGATCCATGTCGACTTGCCTGTGCCTCGGGGTCCAAAAAGGAAAAAGCTGTCCTTGGGCAACTGTAAAAAGCGATTTAAAATTTCCATATTGCGACTCAATATGGAAACATTATACCCAAAATTAATGAATTGTCAAGCGGTTCTGCTTCGCTTCGGCCAGGTCTGGGCACGGCTGTTGCCCCTCGCTCTTGCCCAAATTGATGATGGGGTTCTAAAGAAGACTTAAATGAGAAGGAATAAAGAATATCAATAATAATCAAGTCCTGCTTTCGAAAATTGACATCATCCCGGTTTGATGCTATGTTTGGCCCTCCCGTTGGCAAAGATGAAACCCCGCAAAGGGAGGATTTGATGAAAAAAGTAACCGCGTCAATCATCGCGATTTTTATGATGGCCGCAATGGCAGGAGGCACGCAGGAGATCGACAAAGTCAAGCCTGTTCTGGATCAAAAATGGAGAGAATTGGCGAAAACGACCCGCTCCTTCTTGCCTCCGAATCGGTCAGAAAACTGGGATTACAGGATTACCGTTCCCTTTCCCGAGAACTGGCCTCCCAAGCCCGGAGATGGGCTCGTCTATTATGCCGTTCCCTATGGGTTGAATATTCGAAACCTGGCCGACGCAGAATATGTCGGGGCTCCCTGGGCCCGAATTATGATATCTCCGGGCCGCTCCCCCCAAATCAAATACCTTACGACGAAAATCGTCAGGCTCGATAGACAAGGAGTTCGGCCGCTCTTTGCTAAAGAAATCGAGATCTTTGATTCACGAGAAGCGGTCAAAGCTTCTCTTTCCAAACTCACGGCGCTTCCCGATCCTTCGAGCCTCGAGACAAAACGGATTCGCGATTTCTATTGCTTGTGGATGAGCACCAACGGTGTTCTGGCCGGCCAACTCACAAAAGACCACAAAAGCTTTTTTGACTGGCTGGGCTGCCAAAAATAAGGTCAGAATCCCTGGTGCTCGGTGCGCTTGATGATCTCGTCATGGAGCTCCGTGCCGCAGTCGACAAAATAATCGCTGTAGCCCGCTACCCGCACGATTAAGTCCCTGTACTTTTCCGGGTGTTTTTGGGCGTCCCGCAGCGTTTCGGCCGTGACGATATTGAGCTGGATATGGTGGCCGTCCATTTTGAAGTAGTACCGGACGAGATGACCCAGGTTCTTGATTCCTTCTTCGTCGGCCACCAACTGGGGCGTGAACTTCTGGTTGAGGAGCGTTCCGCCCGTCCTGACATGGTCCATCTTGCCCACCGATTTGAGCACGGCCGTGGGCCCGCGTCGATCCGC
>JAPKZH010000223.1 GCA_026393905.1 Candidatus Aminicenantota bacterium | reverse complement strand
TGGAAAAGAAGTCGTCCATCATGGCCTCCATCATCTCCCGTTTTTCCTTGGGATCCATCTTCCCCATCCACCCTTCGGCCATTTTTTCTTTCAAACCCATTTGAATTCCTCCTTGCTGTTTATTGGCCCGGATCTATCCGGGGCGGACAGCAGAACGTCCTCCTGATCTTTGCATCGTTTTGCGATTGAGCGGCGATTTCCGCGCACAATCCCAGGGCGTCCAGGAGCCGCACATCCTTGAGCCGATGAAAGATGAACGGCCCCTCGCGTTGCGTCTCCAGGATGCCCTGTTCCCGCATCATGCGGAGGTGATGCGAGACAAGAGGCTGGGAAAGGCCGGTCGCCTCCACGATTTCCGAGACCGAGCTCCGCTCCTTGCCGATGACTTTGATCATGCGCAGGCGATTGGTGTCAGCCAGCGTCTGAAAGAACAGTTGGAGCTTGCCCATGTCCTTCATATTAATTCGCATTCATATAAACCACTGTTTATATAATAAGGCCGCCAAGGCGAGTTGTCAAGCAAAAATAATTTTTGATTGTGGCCGAGAAATCGTCGCTTTCTCCGGTTTCATAAACCGTCCCGTCGTTTTTAAGAAAAAAACGAGTCGAGGAGGGGTATTTTAGAAAATACTGCCGTGACTCTTTTTTAGAATTTCCAGACCCGCCTCCGTGGCCAGACCTTGTGTGCTTACCGCCGTCCCGTTTTTTGCTTCTTTAGGAATCAGCGCCTGGCTGAAAAGAGGAAGTCTGGAGAAGCCAATAAGCTGCACGGACAGAAAGAAGATTGATCGCTTATTCATCGTCATCATTTTATTTCCCCTTCGTTTATTGTATCACATGACAACTCTTTCCTCCGATATCGCGTATCTATTTATGACGCCATTCAACCGTGCTACGATAGGGTATCTGATAGAGGTCATGCGACCTGAAACCGGAGATTTAAAATGAGGAGGATGCGTATGAATCGTGCCCGAAGGAAATCCGCGCTATTTCTTCTTTTCGCGCTCTCAGCCTTCGCCTTTGCGGCCTGCTCTGTCCAAGCCTCCGCCCAACCCGACCTCAAGGCCCGGATCGAACGGGTGGAAAAAGGACTGCTGCCGCCCGTCCTCGTCAAGGGACAAAAGGCATGGAATATTCTCGACCGGATGAAGTTCTACAACATTCCGGGCGTGAGCGTCGCCGTCTTCGCCAACCACAAGGTCCAGTGGGCCAAGGGATACGGCGTCGCGGACAACGAAACGAAAGAGCCGGTGACCGAAAAGACGCTCTTCGTCGCGGGGTCCATCAGCAAGCCGGTGGCCGTGATGGGGGCCCTTCGGCTGGTCCAGGAAGGGAAGCTCTCACTCGACGCGAACATCAACACCTTCCTCACCTCGTGGAAGCTCCCCGAAAACGCCTTCACCGCCAAACAGCCCGTGACTCTGCGCCGGATCGTGAGCCACAGCGCCGGCCTGACCGTGCACGGATTCCGCGGCTACGCCCCGGGCGAGCCGTTCCCGACGCTCATCCAGATCCTCGACGGCGCCGCTCCCGCGAACTCCGCTCCTATCGTCGTCGACATGGAGCCGGGCACGAAGTGGCGTTATTCCGGGGGAGGCCTGACCATCATGCAGCTCGCCCTTATCGACGTCGAGAAAAAGCCCTTTCCTGAAATACTCCGCGAAAAAGTCCTCGAGCCTATCGGGATGACGAGCAGCTCCTACGAACAGACCATTGCGCCCGACCGCCTGAAACTCGCCGCCTCGGGCCACAACGCTAGCGGAAAGGTCATCGAAGGAAAGCGGTTTATCTATCCCGAGATGGCCGCCGCCGGGCTCTGGACGACCCCCACGGACCTCGCGAAATTCGCGATCGAGGTCGGGCGCTCCGTTCGCGGCGAATCGAACAGGGTCCTGTCCATAGAGATGGCCAGGCTCA
>JAPKZH010000225.1 GCA_026393905.1 Candidatus Aminicenantota bacterium | reverse complement strand
AAATTCCGGGCTACTTCCCCCATTTTCCGGACACCGGCGGGATTATTGTAGACGAAATCAAAGAAAAGAAAATATTTGCGGTTGAGGAGGCGGGGGGCGGGAAGCGGGGTCGCCGCGACCCGTTCTTCGCGGGGCTTTTCCACGGACGGAAGGGAGAGGAGGTGTTTTTCGAATTCCGTTAGCTTCATCTCCTGGCCGTTATCGGTGAGGACGAAGTCCTCCTTGCGGAGGTCGGTCACGGGTTTTCCTTGCTTGTCCAAGACAATGACCTGGATGAGCTTGATGGTTGCCCTGGCTTCGTACTGGAGAGGCTTCTGGGGCCGGACAGCTTCCTGGGGGACGGAGCTCGATTGAGAGGACAGCCCTGCGATAAGGCACAAGCAGCCAAGGCAAAGGAGAATGACGGGATATCTAATTTTCGTCATCACAAGACTCCGTAATTCCCTGATTTCCTTATAATTATATCATCTGGATATTGATATGTCATCGCCAGCGACTGAATGGAGCGAGGCGATCTCATAGGATCCCGGGAGCATCGAACGGGATTGCCGCGCCGCAAGAACGGCTCGCCATGTCCGTAGAATATTAATTACTGCGCTCATATCGATCATGATGAAAGAGGGCCCTCGGTTATCATTTTATAATCTTAGGCTCCGTCTCCACCGTGAAAAACTTGTATTTATCGTAGGCCAGGTTGATAGAGAGTTTTTCTATGGGCCCTCGATAATCAATCCCGGGATAAGCAACATGAACTTTTGATCCCGAAGGAAATGTTACGCCGCTTTTCTCAATCCCGTATTCGTGGGTCGTCAAAAAAATGGGCTTGATATTCAAAATGGCGCAATCGTTCAAGACATCTTCGTATCCGTCGATCGGCACGCCTTCGATCTCGCATTTGAGAATCTGATAGCTTTCTTTATCGACCCAGATCCTGGCGGACCAAATTCCGTCTTCATTTCCGGACTTGGGCACAGCCTCGATCACATGGGCTTTTTTGCTCCGAATCTTTTCTTCGTCGATGATCCTGTAGTTGAACCTGGGCTGCCGGTCTCCGGCCAGCACCCGCAGGGGGGCGAAAAGAGAGCTCAAACCGGAGAAACGCCTCTCTTCCAAGATCTTTTTCTGCTCCGCGATTTTACGGCCGTTCTCTTTCAAAATAAATCTCCGCTCGTCGATTTTCCCGCCTTTCCTAACGATCTGATAGTCGCAAAGAAAATCATTTCTCTTTGTCAGCTTGGGGTCCATGATTTGGACATTTTTTCCTACCATGATCCATCCATCGCCCATGGGTTCATTCTTGACGATGAGCATCGCCCAATGGATATTTTTCAACAAACTGTAATGCGTTTCCTTGATCCTCTCTTCACAAAAGAAATCCAGAACCGCGCCGGCAAGTTTATCGCAATAGTCTCCGCTCCGGCCGAGCACCGTACGCAGTTTTTCTAGAGAAAGGGGATCCGTCTCCCCATAAGTCTCCTCGCCCCAAGCATTCTCCTGCGCATAATCCAATGGATTGAAATTGTACGTATATAGGAACTCGGCAGGAACTGGTTTGCCCTTCCGCAGGACAGACTCGAATTTCCAATTGCGGAAGGCCTGCACGGTCGAATAATTCAGGTAGGGATGGAGAGGCTTTACAATATTGACCCCTTGAACAATCCCTTTTTCGTCGATCTTGATCCGTAAGCCGATTTCGCCGCCGATGTGGCGCTGCCTCAGCTCCTCCGGGTAGGATGGCCGGACCTGAATGATGGCGTTCGGCGCCGCGACAAGATCAGGTTTCCTGGCTTTTTCCGGCTCGGGCTTTTTCGCGCCCGAATCGCCGACCGTCGCCAAAACCATCATGAAATAGGCCCGCCCTCCATAAGGCACGCCGACGATAACGGGATCACCGACCTCGAGGACGAGCTCTTGGTCGACGATGACTTCCATCATCTTATCGTTCTTGGTCGTCTTATAGGCCTCGTTCAATTCCGTTTCCCGAGTTCTCTCGGTTCGAAGCGAGCCCTCATTGGTCTTGGAGATCGTCGCCCGAAGGGTAAATTTTTGAGGAGAAAGCATTTTCGGGGCCAGCTTTATCCGATACGCAACCAGCTTGCCCAAGACGACATCATCGAGGAGGGGAACCTTTCCGTTCCACTGTTTCTCGTGGACAAATAAATCTTCTACAGTCTGCAAACCGTACAGATCAGAAAGGGCATTGATGACGGCAACCGTCAGCTCGCTTTCCGAGCCTGTGACTTTATCCTTGAGCGAGGACAGTTCGGGTCTGGAAGCTGCCGCAAGGACTTCGGCTTGCTTCAGGCCGGGCTGACCCTCCATCCAAACTCCCTGGAAGAGGTGGACTTGGATGAGGATACGCTCCGCGGCAAAGACCCAGGGCGTGATGAGAAAGAAGCTGATGGCTAGACAAAGGAACCGGGATTTATTTTTCATGTCCCTACTCTATTAAGCCCGGATAAATCCGTGTCAAACCTACTCATTGCTCAACCATCCCCCGCATCCCTTGAATATTTTGCACGCGGCAGTGCTCCCCTCTTTTTGGAGGACGGAGACGAGGTTCGGCTGCCGGGGAATGCCCGCTTGAGAAAAAGAAGCGGCGGGACCCCACGCCATTGACAGACCGATGATCGGGCCCGCCATCATTTTCCTTTTCGTGCCGATCATGCCGGTTCCTCCAATATCCTGATCAATCACGCCACATCCGGGAGTCGTCGATTTCGCGGAATTTAAGTCGGGGAGTAAAGGTAAATTCGAGTTCTTCCGCTCGACTCTGAAGTCGTTGGCGATGAGCGATGATTCCCCGCTCGTCTCCTCTTCAGCCTTGAGATAAAGGCGATAGGGACCGGGTTCGACCTCGGGGATATCGAGGCGCGCAAGGTACACTTTTCCCGACGGTTCGGCCTTATCCGAGAGAAGCGCGAGAGGGACGGTGACGACACCCCCGAGTTCCAAGTTCTCGAGAAAAGCCGAGATTTTGATCTTCGGCGCCGAAATCTGTGCGACGGCGCATCGAAACGA
>JAPKZH010000374.1 GCA_026393905.1 Candidatus Aminicenantota bacterium | reverse complement strand
GGAGCATCTGGCGATGAATTCATGGGAGGATGCTCCTTGGAGGGGTGGCAGGGCGGGCGGGTATTCCCGCCGCCCGTTGGAGGGGGACCCTGCAAAAGGGTCCTCCTCCAAGAGTGTCCGGGGCCCCCCTCCGCTATGGGGACTTTAGGGGCGATTCAGACACCGCTAAAAAATCACACCAACGGTGATGTTTTGCTGCTGTTGACTGGATTCCCCGCTTGGGATAAATTCATCTCAATATCAATCTTTTTCATCGGAGGGTAGACTATGGAAAACCTCAATCGTTTATCCCGGCGTTCCGCGATCCGGAGGATAGGCTCGATCGGAGCGGCTTCCGCCCTCGGGGCTGCCTTCTCCTCGTCCCGCGCTTCGGCAGCCGTCGGCAAGGCCGATGTATTCGCCCTGGTCGGCGACCGCTGGCACAACTTTGATTACATCCGCACGGCCCTGACCAGGACGCTGGTCAGGGAATCGGGCGCCACCATCACCTTCACCCCGGACAACACCCTGCTGACCCGCGAGACCCTGGCGGCTCACAAGCTGCTCATCATGCTCTGCGATGGACTGGCGTTTCCCGGCGGATACACGACTCCTTATCCTTTCTACGATCCGGAAAAGATGAAGATTGTGAGCGACCCGCCTCTGCCCGAATTCAAAGAGACGTCCGAGATGTGGATCACCCCGGAGCAAGGGAAAGCCATCCGCCAGTATGTGGAAACGGGCGGCTCGGCCTGGTTCTTCCACAATGCCAGCTACATATCCGGAGCCAATGCGGACTTCCGTCACGTGGAAGGGGCCTTGTTCACCGGGCATACGCCGTTCCGTCCCTACAAAATGAAAATCGTGAACCGGGATCACCCCATCACCCGCGGCGTGAACGATTTCGTGGTGACCGAGGAGCAACACTACCTGCTCTACGACAAAGACCCCAAGACTGTCCTGATCCGGAGCCTGAACGAGGAAGGGCTGGAATATAAGACCGCCAAGTATGGAAACCAAGGGGCTTCCTGCGAAGCCTGCTGGGCCTACGATTATGGTAAGGGTCGGGTCTGCTTCATGGCGCCGGGACACACCGTTCCCAGCTTCTGGAACCCGGAGTACGTGAAGCTTCAGAAAAATGCCCTGCGCTGGCTTTTAAGGCAAGCTTGATCCAGGGAGCGTGGCACTCCGCGCCCGAGGGTCATTCCGAGCGAAGCGAGGAATCTCCGCTTTTAGCGCGATTAAATTCACTGGGAATAGGCTGAAGACTTATGAATAGGGCGTTCACCGCCGAAAGATCCCTACTTTCCCGGGAATTTCCGGAAGGCAGAAAGAGAAACTCGACGTGCTTCCGCATCCGGAGCACCGGATTTCGGCCTCGAGCTTCTCGCATTTGATTCCGCGTTCCGTTCGAAAGGCCGTTCTCCATCGGCCGCCGCATGTCTCGCAGGAACGGGGGACGGCGAGCTGGAAATCCACGGGTCGCCGAGGGCCGGACTCGGGATAGACGCGGATCCGCTGGATCGTAAAATCCGCGACCTGCGTTTCTTTCAGCTCTCGAAGGAGCGAGCGAAAGAATTTTAAAGTGTCCCGGGATTTTCGCTCGGCCCAGTGTCTCCCCGCCCGGGTGCGCATGTTGAAAGGCAGGCAGGCTGCGTAGGTGAGTTCTTTGCTCAGAGAACTCATGAGAGCGCCCTGCAAGGTCTTGCCGCGGAGCGTCGATTTAATGAAAAAGTTGGCGACACCGAGCGCCCCGAATTTTGACAGAAAATCGGCGTCGTGGACGATATCGGCGATGTAATTTTTTTGAGCGGTCCGCTTGTAGAGAGCCCGGAGTCCGGACGTCAGGCGCCGGATATCCTTGGCCTTCATCCCGGCTTGGCGGCCCATCCGGTCTGCGATTGAAGCGGCTTTTTTCTCTTCCGCTCTTTCGTCGTCATGATATTTCCCGCCGGCGAATTTCCCTGCGTCATGAAAGAGCGCGGCGGCGGCCGGGATCACGGGGTCCATTTTCGCGGCACGGGCCAGCTCATAGCTGAGCGAAGCGACATGGGTCGTATGCTCCCAGAGATAGCTGCCCGTGCGCTCGGGATCTCGAGAAAACTTCTTTTCGGATTCTTCGATGATCCCTTTGATCTTTTCGACCAGGCCGGGATAGTGCGCCTCTACGGCTCCGATGACGTTCGATTTTTTTTGCTTTTTCATGCTTCCCGGGCAGCGCCCTCATTATCCTTTGCGCTTCAAAGCGAAGTCAAGACGGGATTGGGTTGACCGTTTTGGTGCTTAGCTGTTTCATCGCCGGCGAAACATGGCCATCATAAATTTTGTCGTTTTCGGCCATTTCGATTATCATAAATGGATGAGCACGCCATCCAAAGGCAAGGCCCGTCCCGTCAGCCTGATCGTGCTCGCCGGTGGGACAAGCCGGAGAATGAAACAGGATAAAGTCCGCCTTCTTGTGGGTACCGAACCGTTGATCCAGAAAATCCTGAAGCAGGTCGAAGGATATTTTGACGAGGTCCTCCTCAGCGTTTCAAAAGGCCAGACTTTCGATTTT
>JAPKZH010000014.1 GCA_026393905.1 Candidatus Aminicenantota bacterium | reverse complement strand
ACGTTGCTGAGGTAAAGACGCTTGCCGTCCGGCGAGAAGGCCAGGCCGGTGTAGCTCACCTGGCCCTTCTCGTCAGCGATCTGGATATTTTCCGACGGCGCCCGGGGCTTCGAAACGTCAGGAGGTTCGGGCGGAAGCAGGACGCGCTGCCGGATTTCACCGGTTGCCGGATCCACGGCCACAAGCTCGTGCGTTTTGCCGGAGGTGACGAGCAGCCGGCCGTCAGGGCTCAAGGCCAAGACCTGCGGCCGAAGGCCGGAGAGCTCCACCTGAATCCCGATGGGAGCGACGACCTGGTTCACGGGAAGCGCGGTGCGCCGGCTGGGCGGGGCGGCTGCCGGCCGCTTTTCGATCATCGAGCAGGCCGCCGGAAGAATTAATGAAAGGCCCAGGAGCGCGGCCGCGAATCCCGGGAGGGTGAAAACCGATCGCCCGGCAAGGCTGCGACCGCGAACCGGTGGCGATGAGAGTCGTTTGGCGTTGTTAAGCATTTGAGGATGATGTTGAGCGTTAAAATCCAAGCCTTTACTTTATACCAGGAAAGCTTAAAGTCAAGATCCGATCTCTTTTTTTGAATTGCGGAAGCGGTATGCCGTTTCGGATTAGGATATCGGGATTTTCGCCTAAAATGAAGAGAGCCAGCGAGAGGAATCGAACCTCCGACCTACTGATTACGAATCAGTCGCTCTGCCGACTGAGCTACGCTGGCTTCCAAAATCGTATCTTGAGGATTGATAAATTAAACGAATTTGCCTGTTCTGTCAAATCCAAGCTGGGGGAACACCCGGACAAAAACTAGGGCGTTTTCTTCCTGATCTCTTTTGCCTTCGCTTCCCGCCATTTCGCATAGACCAAGTCCATGAGCTCGCTTTTCAGGATCTTATCCATGTCCTTGATCTTCAGCCCCATCTCCAGCTTCTTGCCTTTGGGCTTGCTCCAGACGATCTCGCCCAACACCTTGGATGTGAGCCGCTTCTCCGGGATGTTGAGCTTGAAATCGACTTCCGAGCCCGGACGGAGATCAAGGTCGAAGCTGAAGGTGAGCTTCAGGCCCTCGCGGGAGATTTCGTCCAGCGTGGCTTTCTTGACAACCCGTTTGCCCCCTTCGATTTGAATGAGATGCACCGGCACAGGGCAGTCAAACCTGAAATATTTCCTTTTCTCCTTGGCCATAAAAAAAGTGTATACCTTTTTTACCGGGAAATTCAAGGACTATTTAATGGAGGTCAATTTAATTTAATGGGGTCAAAGCTACTCTTTACGCCACCCTTCTCCCTGGAGGATGCGTAAAAAGTAGCTTTGACCCCGGTTTGACCCCGTTCTCTCTTTTGAATACAATAACTCCCTCTGGAATTTGGGATAAAGAATGATCATCAAGAAACTCGAGCTGCAGGGATTCAAGACATTCCCCGAGCGCACAAAAATCGTCTTCCACACCGGCATCACGGCCATCATCGGCCCCAACGGCACCGGCAAGAGCAACATCGTGGAATCGATCCAGTGGATCCTGGGCGGCCATCGAGTCAGGTCCGTACGCGGCGAAAAAATCGACGACGCCATCTTCACCGGCAACACCAAGCGTCCGGCCATGGGCATGGCCGATGCCACTCTTTTCCTGCAAAACGCCGAGGAAGAGCTCCAGATCAACCACCGGGCCTTCCGGACGGGAGAAAGCGAATACCGGCTGAACGGCAAGGTCGCCCGGCTCAAGGATATCCAGGACGAGCTCTGGAAAAAATCCATATCCGAGAACAAATACTTCGTCATCGAGCAGGGCGCCATCGGGACGTTCGTCACCTCTAAGCCGACCGAAAAACGGGCCCTGGTCGAGGAAGCGGCCGGTACGGCCTATTACAAGGATAAAAAGCGGCAGGCCGAAAACAAGCTCGAGGGTTCCGAGCAGAACCTGGTCCGGCTCGAGGACATCCTGGCCGAGGTGGCCAAGGCGAAAAATTCCCTCCAGCGCCAGGCCGGCGCGGCCGAGAGATACCGGAAGCTTCGCGAGCGCATCCGGGAGCTCACCGCCCTCCATTTCCGCCATAAAAACGAGCAGCTTCTCCACGCCCAGCATGAAGTCCAAACGCATTACGATGACAGCCTGGCCAGGGAGCGGGAGAGGCTGGCCCGCCTGACGGCAGAA
>JAPKZH010000601.1 GCA_026393905.1 Candidatus Aminicenantota bacterium | reverse complement strand
TCTTTCTGTCCTTTGAGTCGAAGCTTCAGGAACTGACGGATGACCGATCCCCGGCGCATCTCCTCGATGGCGGAGATATGGCCGAGCAGTTCCTGCCGGAGTTGACGAAGTTTTGGTAGTTTAGGCATGTTGCCTCCTTATTGTTGTATCTATACTACAATTTAAGCTTAACCTCCTTTCCTGTCAAGGCCTTTTTTCCCCTCCTGCCCCTATATCAAAAGTGATCGACGGTCAGGAATTCAGGAGAACCTTCAAACCCCCTTGAGCCTTCTGATCGACCAGGAGGGCCAGATTATTATGTCCTGTGTCGGGAGGGTCGTTCGGCTTTTCGCTGAGGGAACCGACGAAACTGATTCCCCAGGGGCCCGGGGGCGATTCCGGCACCGATAGAAATTCACATAAACGAAGATGCTTACCCGGAGGAGAATGGATTTGACTCCCCTGATGAAAATTGTTATGCTTTTTTGTAAGATCCGGTTGGCAAAATAGGACGGCAGAGATGAAATGCCCGAAATGTCTCTTCGATAATCCTTCCGACGCCGGCTTACCGAAGATTGCCGATGCCAAGAAACGCCTGGTTGCCTCTAGACATGTCTCCTTGAACGCGATATATTGAATCTGTTCGGACTTGCCATCGGGCGAAGGGTTGCCTGGCTATGATCGAAGCGAGCTTTTTTAGGAAAAGGACGAAAGGAGGGGAAAACCATGTTTGCCCGAATCACGATCATCCATGTCTGTCTGGACCGGATTGATGAAGCCGTGGAGCTTTATCGAAAAAGCTTCATCCCCGACGCTAAGAAGCAGAAAGGTTACTGCGGAGATTTACTCTTGATCGACCGCAAGACGGGAAAAGGGAATTCGATCACATTCTGGGAAAGCGAGAAGGATGCCATCGCCAACGAGGAAAATCTCTTTTACCAAGAACAGCTGGTTAAGTTCCTCACTTTTTTCACGGCTCCCCTGACCATTATTCGCGAGGGGTATGAGGTTGCCATTAACACTTGGGGAGTTCCAGCCAAGAAAAAATCCACGAAAAAAGCGAAGTCGTGAGAGGGTCGGGCCATCCGCTTTGGCATATCATACTTTTCTCAGGCGCGGGAGCGATCATTCGATATTTTTTATGTCCTGAGTTTTTCAAATGCGGCAGCCTGACATCAAACGAGAAGCCGGGATGAGATGAAGATGGAGTGTCCCAAGTGCCAATCCCAAAATCCTGATGACACACTTTTTTGCGGGAGTTGCGGCGCCCGGTTGAAGCCGACGAGAAAGACGGGCGAGAAGCGGGCCTCTCACACAAAGACTCTCAGGATTCCCCTGAAAGAGCTCACCATGGGCGAAACCTTTGCCAAGAGGTACCAGGTCATCGAGGACTTGGGCAAAGGGGGGATGGGGCGCGTCTATAAGGTCCTCGACAAAGAGATCCATGAGGTTGTGGCCCTCAAGATCCTGAAGCCTGAGATCGCCGAGGACGAGAGGATCATCGAGCGTTTCCGGAACGAGCTTAAATTGGCCCGCAAAATATCCCACAAGAATATCTGCGGGATGTACCATCTCAGCAGGGACGAGAACGACACCCACTACATCACGATGGAATACGTCCCCGGCGAGGACTTGAAAAGCCTGATCCGGAGGATCGGGCCGCTGACCATGGCAAAGGCGGTCTTCATCGGCCGGCAGATCTGCCAGGGCTTGTCGGAAGCCCACCGACTGGGCGTCATCCACCGGGACCTCAAGTCCCAAAACATCATGATCGACCAGGAGGGCCATGTCCGGATCATGGATTTCGGCATCGCCCGTTCGCTCATGGCAAAAGGCCTCACCGACGCCGGGGCGATCATCGGGACGCCGGACTACATGGCGCCGGAGCAGGTCGAGGGCGAGGAGCCCGACCCGCGGACGGACCTTTATTCTCTGGGCGTCGTTCTTTATGAGATGGTGACCGGCCGGGTCCCCTTCGGCGGCGATACGGCCCTCAGCGTGGCTTTCAAACAAAAAAATGAGATCCCGCGGGAGCCGCGAAAGTTCAATATCCAAGTTCCAGAAAATCTGAACCGGATCATCATGAAATGCCTGGAGAAAGAGAAGGCGAGGCGATACGAAAGCGCCGCTGGGCTTTGCCAAGATCTGGCCCGAGTCGAAGAGAGCATAACATCGACAGGGGAGATCGGAGGAGTTAAGACGAAAGCGCCCCGGATCGGGCCGATATCGAAGATTTCCAGGAGATGGCCGGCCGTGGCCGTCTTGGCCTGCCTCCTGGTGATCGGCGCCTACCTGATATGGAAAAATCTCCGGCCGGCGCCGCCGAGCGATTATGAGAATTTCATGTCCTTGGCCTGGGTTCCCTCCGGCTCTCCCGAGGTCCAGCAGAACCTGATCGAGTTTCTTGTCCATCGCTCTTTGGCCGCTTCCAGCCGATGGAATATTTATGTGCCCGAGGATGTCCTCATCTATAAAAAGCGGACTCAAGTGACGGAGGCGAAGCCGAGAAATCCTTATCTCATGATCAGCGGAGAGGTTGTTCCCAAAGTGACGGGGGGTTTTGAGATCTCGATTTTGTTAAAGGTGCGAGAAAAATTCTCGAGAAACACGTTCGATTGCAAGGGATACCTCGATTTCATCACGGACCAAATAGAGAAGATCCATGCCTTCATCTCCGACCATTCGGAAGGAATCGTGGGGCCGATCGAGGGCAACCGGACGGCGGCCCAGATCTCGACATCGAATCGCGATGCGCTGGATCATTTTCTCAAAGGAGAGGAGGCTTGGCGCAAGCTGGATGCGGCCCCGGCCTATTTTAAATACAGGACCGCCCTGGAGAATGATCCCGATTTCAGCCTGGCCCATCTCAGGCTGGCCGATGTCCTGGTCTTCAGGTCCGACCGGGAGAGCGCCAGAAAGAATCTCGAAACGGCCTTGGCCAAAAAGGACCGCCTGATCGAAACCGACCTGCTGAGGCTGCAGGCCCTGCTGGCCCGCATCGATTCCAAGCCGAGAGAGGAGCGGCAGTTTCTTGGGAAGCTGACGGAGGAATTTCCTTTCAGGAAGGAATATCATTACGAATTCGCCGAGTCCTATTTTCACTGCGGCGACGCCGATGAGGCCATTAAACATTATACCAGGGCCCTGGAGCTTGATCCCAACTACTCGCCGGCCCATAACCATATCGCCTACTGTTATGCCTGGATCGGCAACCACAAACTCGCCGAGGAGCATTTCAAAAAATATGTTCAAATGGACCAAACGGCCAACGCCTATGACAGCCTGGCGGCCGGATACAGGCTGGCCGGCCGGTATGATGAATCGCTCAGCGCGCTCCAGCAGGGAGCCGACCTGAGCCCGAGCCTGGACTATCTTTATGGAAGTATGGCCCGCAACTATATCCTTAAGGGGGCTTTGTCCAAAGCCTTGGCGGCCCTTCGGCAGCAGGAGTCGGTCACCAAGCTCGAAAGCGCGAAGATGAGCTCCTCATTTTATGCGGCGTATATCGAATTTTTAAAGGGGAGTCCCGACAAGTGTCTCCAAAAGTTGGCCCCACTGAGAGACTATTATTCTCAG
>JAPKZH010000360.1 GCA_026393905.1 Candidatus Aminicenantota bacterium | reverse complement strand
CTCCGGTCCTCAAGGGAAAACTGGACACCGGAGGCGAGGCCAGGGATGTCGTGGTGGACGGAAACTACGCCTTCTTGGCGGACGGCCCCGGGGGGGTGATTGTCGTCGATATCCGAAATCCGGCGGCCCCAAAAACTGCCGGAGTGTGGGACTCCCCCGGCGAGTCGAACGGAATCGTCCTGCGGGGAGAGCGCCTCTATCTCGCGGATGGAAGCGCCGGGCTTCGGATCGTGAATGTCAAAAATCCGGCAAAACCTGCGCCGGTCGGAGCTTTCGATACCGATGGCACGGCCGAAGCGGTCGCCCTCTCCGGAAACTACGCTTTCATCGCAGACGGCGCGTCGGGGTTCAAGGTCATTGATATCGGCGATCCCTCCAGCCCGAAACAGGAGACTTCTCTGACCGCCTCCGGCTACGCCCACAGCGTATCCGTCGACGGGAAATATCTCTGCGCCGGCAACCTGTATGACGGTGGTTTCCAGGTCCTCGACATCGCCAATCCCGCCGCCCCCGTCGTCGTGTCCACGAATAAATACACGATGTATAACGAAAGCTGGAGGGTCGTGCTGAAGGGGAATCTCGCTTATGTCATGGATTATTTCTCCGGCATTTTTTTCATGGACATCTCCGTCCCTCAAAAACCCGTGACGGCCGGAATGTTTTTCACGCCGAGCTCCATCGTCGCCGCCTCCGTTCAAGGCGGCCACGCCTATGCCGTCGGCGAATTGTCGGGCCTGCAGGTTCTGGACCTCGCCAATCCGGCCCAACCCAAATCCGTCGGATCGACCAGCATTTTCAGGGGAGTCCAAGGCTTGGCCGTGAGCGGCCGCTATGCCTATGTCACCGACCGCTGGTCCGTCAGGATCTTTGATGTCGCCGAACCGGCCAAGCCAAGGCCGGTCAAAACCATGAACTCTCCCGGCGGCGTGCCCCGGACGATCGTTGTCCAAGAAAACTACGCCTACCTCACGGCCGACCATGCCGGACTCCATGTGATCGACGTCACGAATCCTCTAGCGCCTTCGGTTGTCGGCTCTTATAAAATGCCCGGCTTCACCTATGGCCTGGCTGTCGAAGGGGATTACGCATGCCTGGCCAACAGCGACACGGGACTTCATATCCTGGACATCCGGAAGCCGTCGGCACCCGTTTTGGTCAGCTCGCTCAAGCTTGAGGGCGAACCCTACGGCGTGGCGGTCCGCGGGAATATGGCGTACGTGGCCTCGGGCCCGTCCGGCCTGCTCATCATTGACATCAGCCGGCCTGCCGCGCCTAAGATCGTCGGCTCTTCCCCCGTCCAGGATTTTGCCAACGCCGTCGCCATCAGCGGCGATTATGCCTATGTCTCGGACGGGAACGCGGGGATCAAGAAGATTAACATCGCCAAACCCGCCGCGCCGAAGCTCGAGGCCTCCTTCGATACGCCGGGCGAATCGCAGGGCGTTGTTGTCAGCGGCACATTGATCCTAGTCCCCGACTCAAACTCGCTGATCATTTTAAAATAGACGCATCGAGCAGCGCCATCTCCTTGTGAATTCTTGTCAACAGCTTGAACGAGTTCAAGTCCTTGACAATCGGTCAAAGAGTATTTAAGAATGAACCTCTATACGAGAGGAACGATATGAGAAAACTGATTCTAAGCCTGTCATTTTTGCTGATCGCGGCGGTCCTGGTCTACCCCCAGCGCGTTTCCTTTAAGCTCATGGGAGGGTTGACCTGGATCAACGGCGATGATTACAACAAGGGCATCGTCGGTCAAAACCAATACATCAAGGCGACGACCATTTCCATGTCAGGCGCCTATGAAAAGCTGTCGAGCGGCCTGAAGTTCCAGGCCGAGGTCATCAATTATTTAAACCCCCGAATGGGCATCGGACTCGGAGGCGGCTATTTTCGGACGAGCAATGAAAGCAAGGTGACAAGCCATGGAATGCTTGTCGATGTGCCCTACGATAATGAGTCCACGTACAATTCCAAAGTTTCGGTCATCCCCTTCTTCCTGAACTTTCATTATCTGGCGCGGCCGGCGCCGAAGTTGAAACTCGACCTCTTTGGGGGTCCAACTTTCAACATCGTCCAGTTCAATTTTCAAAATCCATCGATCACGCCGACGTTTTCGACGACGGAGACCGTGGCCTTCACCGCCAGTATCGCCGCGCTCGGTCTTCAAGGCGGACTGGGCCTGAATTTTGAAATCACCCCGAATATCGCCCTGGTCGCGGACGGGTATTTTCGATACACAAAAGTCTCGAACATCAAAGGGAACTGGTCGGACATTGTCAGCTCGCCGACCGGAACGACCCTCATAAGCAATGCCGAATATTATCTGTGGTACTACGATTATGCCGATGGCGGATCCTATTCCCAGATCGGGTTCTATGACAAGAACGGGCCCACGGGGAGCTCTGTTTCCGGCGCCAGAAAAGCCGACATCAATCTGTCCGGCATCGTCATCCTGGCCGGCATCAAATTAAGTATATAGCCGCGGTTCAAGAATATTCTTCCAAGCGACCGCCAGGGCTTAGGGACGCTGAATTATGCCTCTGGACATGGGCGTTTCTGCGGCAAAGAAAGGAGTGGCTATGACCAAGAAAAAATTCCTGTTTGTCGGCGCGGCCTTATTGGTTCTATCTACGGCGAGCGCGATTGGCCAGGCCCGCCCCAACCTGGGCCTCCAGCGCGTGATCTACAACACGATGAAGACCATGGCCAAGCCCCAGGGGGAGCTCAAAGACAAGCTCGACGCCGTTGATAAAGAAATGGCCGAAGCGGCGCGGACGGGCAGAACCGGCGAAGTGCGCCGCCTGCTGGCCAAAGGCACAACGCTTCTATCGGGCCGGGAGTGGACCGATGTCCTTGAATTTTCGAACTCGTTGGTTTTGCGCGCCGAAGAAGTCTGTGTCGATTCGAGCCTGCCCTATACGGTCCGCCTCGAACAAACCTATGCCCCGCGAGTCCAATTGAGCGGTTCTCTGACCGTCCGGCTAACACTGCATAAGCCGGGACGCGCCCAGTGGAGCGTTCAAGCGGGAGAAAAGGTGAAGGATCTCGAGCAACAGGACGGAGTGGGTCGCGACTTCCAGGATGATCCGTGCCGGATCGAGCTCGACCTGTCGGGCATCGAGGATGGGACCTATCTCCTCCAGGCGGAGATCTTGGAGAAAGAAAGATCTCTCGGCACGGCCACACTCCTTGTCGGTCTGTGGAAAGGGCTGTCGGATCGGCTGCGTTCAATAGAAGCTGATCTTAAAATAATCGAAGGGCTTGATTCTTTTCGGGCCGACGTGCTCTATCCCCTCGACTATATCCGCAACCTGAACCGCGGGCGGTTCGAGATGGGAACATTCCAGGTTTCGGCGGAGCTGAAGGCTGCCGAGGATGTCCTGACTTCGATCAAAAACGAGAAGGATCCCTTCGCAGGCATGACCGGAGACATGGAAAGGCACTATTTCCTGGAAGGCGCAAACGAGATCATGCCATACCGGGTGTATGTGCCGAAGACGTACGGCGGCAAAACCGTCTATCCGTTGATCATCGCGCTCCACGGCCTCGGCGGCACGGAAGACTCATTCTTCGACTCGTATGACAAGCAGGTCCCTAAGCTCGCCGAAGAGCACGGATATATCGTGGCGACGCCGCTCGGGTATCGGGTGGACGGCTTTTACGGCAAGATCCTGTTCGGCAATCCCGAGGACGCCGGCGTCAAGCGCAGGGCGGAGTACAGCGAAAGAGATGTCATGAGCGTGCTCGCCCTGATGCGGAAGAATTACCAAATCGACGAGTCCCGAATCTACCTCATGGGCCACTCCATGGGCGCCATCGGGACGTGGCACCTAGGAGCCAAGTATCCGGAGATCTGGGCCGCCCTAGCCCCGTTCGCGGGATATGGGGACCCTTCCAGTGTGGCCAAGATGAAGCACATCCCAGAGATCGTGGTTCACGGGGACGCCGACCCTACGGTGCCCGTGGCCGGCTCGCGGGCGATGGTCGCCGAAATGAAAAAGCAGGGAGTCAATGTTCAATACATTGAGGTCTCCAGAGGGAATCACATCGACGTTGTGGTGCCCAACTTGAGCGCCGTCTTCAACTTTTTCGACAAGCATCGCAAATCGGCGTCGAAAATTTCCGAGAAATAAAAAAGGGCGAGATTTTTTGAACCCATTAGCCAAGTATTTATGACGTTGTCTTTGTGCGGGAGCGCAAGAGAAGGAAATAGACGGTCGGCGTGGCCACCAGAGATAGCACCACGGAAATACACAGTGAGCCGATGACGGCGATGGCGAGCGGCTTGAGCATGTCCGCTCCGGAGCCGATGCCATAAGCCAGAGGCAGCATGCCAAGCGCCGCGGCCAGGGATGTCATTAAGACAGGCCGAAGACGGCGCCGCCCCGAGCGGACCAAAGCTTCGGCCAGGCCGAGCCCTTCGGCCCTCAGGACCTTTACGAAATCGAGCATGAGGATACCGTTCTTGGCCACGATCCCGATGCCGATGATGGCGCCCAAAAGCGAGACGACGTTTAACGACGTCCCGGTGATCCACAAGGCCAGGACAGTCCCGAACATGGCCAGGACGGCGCCGAAGACGATGGCCACGGGCTCATAGAAAGACCCGAACTCCAGCAGCATGACCACAAACACGAGAAAAATGGCCATGAACAGGACGATCATCAGGTTGCGGAAGGATTCCTGCTGCTGCTGGTAGGTCCCACCGTATTCAATGGAACCCGGCGGGAGCGAAGTGTCTTTCCTCAGTATGTCGCGGATCTCGGCCATGGCGCTGCCCATGTCGCGCCCTTCGAGCCTGGCCGTTATCGCCACGTCCTGGCGCAGGTCATCGCGGCGGAGTTCAAGCTGACCCGGTTCCTCCACGACATCCACAACCTGAGAGAGCTTGATCAGTGTCCCCTCCGGCGTTCGCAAGGGCAGGTCTCGCAGGCTGGCCAATCGGTCGATGCGTTTGGGATCGACCTTGACTCGGATCTCGACCACCCGGTCTCCCTCCAGCACGGACGAGGCTGTCTGTCCCAGCATGGCCGTATTGACGGCCGCGGTGATATCCTCGGCGGTCAATCCGAACCGCTGGGCATCGACATTGCGCACCCGAAGGCTGATCGCAGGACCCGTATAAATCAAGCCGTCAAAGACATCCACAACACCTCTGATTTTGGTTAATTGTTCGGCGATTTCAGGCGCTTTTTTCTTTAAAAAGGCGGTGTCGGTCGAAAACAGTTTCACTTCAATCGGCTGGGGGGCGTACATCAAATCGCCGATGAGGTCGCCAAGGATGCCGGGTAATTCCCAGATGATATCGGGAAGGGCGGCGTTGAGTTTTTGGCGCAGATCGGCCAGGACTTCTTCGGTGGACCGCTCCCGGTCTGATTTCAGCTTGAGCAGGAAATCCCCATTGTTGGGTTCGGTGATGAACAGGCCCAGCTGGGCTCCGGTGCGGCGGGAATAGCTTTCGAGCTCCGGGGTTGCCCGGATGATGTCTTCCGCATATTGGAGCTGGCGGTGCGTTTCCGCCAGACTGGTCCCTGGCGGAGTGAGATAATCGATGACGAATCCGCCTTCGTCCATCGGCGGGAGGAATTCGCTTTCAAGGTTTTTATAGATGATGATGCCCAGGACCAAAATGATGCCGCAGGCGGCCATCGTTAGCCAGGCGCGCTTGAGCGCGACGCGGACGACCGTCTCGTAGATATGGATGACCCGGCGGAGCAAGGGCCCTCCCTGCTCTGCAGAGGGGCTGGCGCGTTCGTCTTTGCGAGACCGAATCAGCCAGGCGGCCAAAGACGGCGTCAAAGTGACGGCGAGCACGAGTGAGGTCAGCAGCGAAACAACCATGGTCAGCGCCAGGGCGCGGAAGAACACCCCGGTAATGCCCTGCAAAAAGGCCAGGGGGATGAAAACGACGACCGGCGTCAGCGTTGAACCGACCAGGGGCCGGAAAATCTCGCTGATCCCCCACTGGATGGCCTCGATCCTTCCCAATCCGGACATTCGTTTTGTATGGATCGCCTCAACGACGACGATGGCATCATCGATGACCAGGCCGATAGCGGCGGCGATACCTCCCAGGGTCATCAGGTTGAAGCTCATTCCGGCAATTTTCATGGAAAGAAGCGTGGTCAGGACCGTGACGGGAATAACCAGCGTGGCCACGAACGTCGTCCCCCAATTCTTTAAAAAGAAAAAGAGGATGAAAACCGAAAGGACCAGGCCGAAGAGGATAGCTTCCCAGACACTTGTGACCGAGCTTCGGACGAGAAGCGACTGGTCGTAAAAAAAGGCCAGTTTCATGTCGGGCGGCAGCTCGCTTTTCAAGACCTTCAGCTCTTCTCTCAAGCGTTTCGCGATGTCCAGAGTGCTTCCATCCGGTTGGCTGTAGACGTTGAGCAAAACGGCCTCTTGCCCGTCCGCCGTGACGACATTGAAGACGGGCTCGGGTCCACGCTCGACCCGGGCGAAATCCCGGACACGGACCGGATGTCCATTGGCGACCATCACCGGGAAATTTTCGATGTCCTTGATCGAGCGGACGCGGCCGTCGACCACGGACAGATAAAGCCTATGATTTTCCTCGTGTAGACCGGTCGAAGCGACGAAATTATTTTTCGTCAGCGCCTCGGTGACCTGGGGCAGGGTCAGGTTTGCGGCCTGGAGGCGGAGGGGGTCGACGATGACGTGGTATTCGGGCTTCCGGCCGCCGATCAGGTCGACACGGGCGATGTCCGGGATCCTGAGGAATCGGACCTTGAGGTTATAGCGGGCGACTTCCCAGAGCTCCGTGATCGAGCGCATCTTGCTGGTGAGGCTGACGCCGATGATGGGGAAGTTCGAGAAGGTCACCCGATAGACTTCGGCCTCGGCCGTCGAGGGCAGAGAGCCTCGAATCTGAGATAATCGTCCGAGCACATAAAGCTCGGACTGAATCATGCTGACTTTCCAGTTGAAAAAGACATTGACTTCGGCCGAGCCGCGCCCCGTGGCCGAGCGGACCGTGACCACGCCCGGGATGTCCTTCATCGCCTCCTCGATGGGACGGGTGATGGTCGCCATCATCTCATCGCCGGGCATGACGCCGTTATCGACAAGGACGACGACGCGGGGAAAGTTGGTCTGCGGGAAGACCGACGAAGAGATGTTCAAAGCGGAATAGGCGCCGGCCAGGCACAGGGCGACACAAATGAAGACGATCGAGAGCGAATGGTGGGTTGCAAACTTTCCCAAGGCGGAATTTTTTTTCATGCGTTTTATAATCTAATTGATGATATGGATCTTCGTATCGCCGGGAACGGCATAGGCGTCTTCGGTGACGATGACCAGCCCTTCCTTCAGGCCTTCCCCGATCACTTCGACCAGGCCGGCTTCCCGGAGGCCGAGCTTGACGGGCTTTCTGACGGCCCTGCCGCCTTCAACCAGCACGATCGTCCCGCTTTCGCCTCCCACGGAATCGGATATCGCGGCGGCTTCCGGGACGGCCAGGCAATTTGCATGCTCTTCGCAGATGATGCGAACACTTAAGAATTGGCCGGGATGGAATCCGCCGCCCGCGGGAACCGAGATCCGGACCGGCAAAGTGTCGGTCTTTTCATCGATCTTCGACCCGATGTAGATCACGAGGCCTGAAGCGGCTCCGGCGATTTCGAATTGCACCGGCTGTCCGACCTTCAACAATGCGGCTTCACGGCTGGGGACGTTCACCGCGGCGACAAGACGGTCGAGGTCGATGATCGTGGCCAGCACGGTGTTGAGCTCCACGGCTTCGCCGGGCTCGATGTTGATTTTGACCACCATTCCTGCAAGGGGCGCCTGGACTTTGAGAAGGGCGAGATCGGTCTCGGCTGCGGCCAGCTCGCTGCGGGCCGTGTTGAGCTGCTGTTCGGCCTCCAGATAGGCTTTCTTGGAAGTTCCCTCCACCGGCAACAGCTTCTTCTGTCGCTCAAAGTTCTCTTCGGCAAACATTAAGGCCTTCTTTGCCTTTTCAAAGGCGACATCGGCGATGCGGCTGTCCAGTCGGAAGAGAACCGTCCCCTTGGCCACTCTCTGGCCTTCGTGACAGTCGATATGGGCAACGACGCCCGCTACGGGAGAGGCCACTTCGGCGTCGGCGGGGATGCGTCCGGCACCCGCGGGCTCCGGCTCCACGGCCCCGTAGGCCGTGACAAAACGATGGAGCGTCGCCCGCGAGATTTTTCCAACATGGACGGCCATATCGACCGCCGTTTCTTCGCTTTCTTCGCCCGCTTTGGGCTTGACCATTATCACGATCCCTACGACGGCCAACACCACCGCCGCGAGAATGATCAAAGTGATCCACGTCCGGCGTTTACTCATCCTTTCGCTCCTTCGCTTGCCCGGAGGTTCTTCCCGGCGTTTCCAAAAGCCATTCCTTGAGATCGAGCGGGCTCTGCATGGCGTT
>JAPKZH010000623.1 GCA_026393905.1 Candidatus Aminicenantota bacterium | reverse complement strand
TTCCCTCCAAGAGTATCCGACGGGACTGGTTCCCCAGGGGGCCGAGGGGCGATTCCGACGCCGATAGAAAATCACACAACCGGAGGTGCTTACGGTCAAGAAAAATGGCTTTATTTTTTTCTTTCTCTCGTTTATAATCTCCGGCTAAAGGCTACGGTATGATCAGAAGAGCCATCATCTCGGGAATCGGCCATTACGTCCCTCCTCAAGTTGTCACGAATTTCGACCTCGAAAAGATCATGAACACCTCGGACGAATGGATCCAGCAGAGGTCGGGGATCCAGACGCGCCGTTATGCGGAAAATGGGATCGGCAGCTCGGACCTGGCCTACGAAGCGGCCCTGAAGGCCATCGAAAACGCCGGCCTCGATAAATCCGAGATCGATTTCATCATTGCCGCCACGATTTCTCCCGACCACTACTTTCCCGGGATCGGAGTCATGATCCAGGCCAGGCTCGGCCTTCCGGGGATCGGAGCCCTGGACGTACGGAACCAGTGCAGCGGCTTCATTTACGCCCTGTCCGTCGCCGACCAATACATCCGAACCGGGACTTATAAGAAAATCCTCCTCTGCGCCGCCGAAGTCCAGTCACACAGCATGGATTATTCGGACGAAGGCCGGGACCTAGCCGTCCTTTTCGGGGACGGAGGGGCAGCCGTCATCCTGGAGCCTCATGCCGACGATGACGGGCGGGGCATTCTTTCAACCCACTTGTTCGCCGACGGCCGGTTCGTCAAGGACCTCTGGATGGAAAATCCGAGCTCGAAAAAGAAACCAACGTTCACTGCCCAGATGTTCGCGGAAGGCACGTTTTTCCCGAGGATGGACGGAAAGAATGTCTTCAAGAACGCCTCGGAACGGATGCCCGAAGCCGTGGAGTTGGCCCTCAGGCACAACGGCCTGACGATCCACGATGTCAGCCTGCTCATCCCCCACCAGGCCAACGACCGCATCTCCCAAATGGTCGCCAGGAAATTGCAGATTCCCATCGAAAAAGTCGCCCGCAACATCGACCGCTTCGGCAACACGACGGCCGCCTCGATCCCCATCGCCCTGGATGAGGCCGTCAAAAATGGGCGGGTGAAAATAGGCGACATCATCGTCCTGACGGCTTTCGGTTCCGGATACACCTGGGCGTCAGCGGTCATTCGATGGTGACAGCCTCGGTTTGCCTCGCCGGCCGGTTTTATGCTAGGATTTTTATGAGAGTTGAATTCGGCATAGAAAGGAAGAGGGTTGAATTGGAGAATGGGTGAACACCACAACAAGAGGAGGAGGTCATGAAGACAAAAATCATTCCTGTATTGCTCGGTGTCTTTGTCTTCCTGGGGTTCGGCGGACTCCTGTCCCAGCAGAACCCGGAAGACGCAAAATTTGCCAAGACGATGGAGACATTCCTGGACGAATATTGGAAATTTTATCCCACGGCGGCGACCCTGGCCGGCTACACGAAGTACAATGACAGGCTGGAAGATCTGAGCGAGTCGGCGATCGAAAAACGGGGCACGGCGCTGGACGGCTATAGCAAGGATCTGGTCACCAAGATCAACAAGGACAAGCTCAGCCCCGACGTCCAGATCGACCGGGATCTGCTCATGGACGCGATCGACCTGGAACTGCTTCGACTCGATAATCTCGTTCCCCAGCAGTACAACCCGATCTTCTACAACGATATCATTCTCCAGAGCATCCGCAGCCTGCTTGTTAGAGAATTCGGGCCGATCGAGGCTCGGATGAAGAGCGCTGCCGAGCGGGCCAAACAGCTGCCTGGCTTTTTGAAGCAGGCCAAAGAGAACCTGAAGACGCCGCCCAAAGAATACACCGAAGCGGCCATCAAGCAGTTCTCGGCCCTCCTGGAGTTCTACAAGACCGAAGTCCCTAAGCTCATCGAGAATGTCTCGAGCGAGGCCAAGACGAAATTCCTGGCCGAGCTGGCCAAGGTCATTCCGGCGCTGGAGGACTACCAGAGGTTTCTCCAGGGCGATCTGCTGAATAGGTCCACGGGCAATTTCCGCCTGGGTCCCGACGCCCACGCAAGGCTCCTGCGCCTTACCTGCCAGGGCAACCTGATGATCAACGACGTTCTTGCCAACGCCAAGGCAGATTCGAACAACATCAGAAGGGACATGAACCTCATCGCCATGCCCTACTACGGCATCATGTATCCAAACCAAAATATGGAACAGCTCTCAGTCCAGTACAAAGACAAAGTTGACCAGCTCAGGACGATATTCATCAAAGGCGTTTTGGATAAAATCAAGGGCGAACACCCCACCAAGGAAAACTTTCTCGATAGGATTAAAGCATCTGTGGATGAGATCAAAGCCTTTCTTGGCCAGAGCAAAATGCTCGATATGCCCCAAGAAAATCTTGCAGTGGAGCCGATGCCGGCCGCGGAAGGCGGAGAGATATGGGTCCGGCTGCTTTCGCCTTATCCTTATGAGCCCTCGGGCCGGTATAGGGCCCAGGTCAGTCCGATCCCGGATGATTGGTCCGCTGACCAAGTTCAGGGCTTTCTTGAGGAATACAACAATTATTTATTGCCCATATGGACGATCGAAAAAGTGTACCCCGGCCAATTCTTCCCCATTTTCTATACCCGGAACAATCCCTCCCTCATACGCAGGCTCCACCCCAATGAGCCGCTGATCAGGGGATGGGCTCTTTATTCGGAAGAAATGTTCATCAACGCCGGATTTGGCAACTACGACCTCAAGATACGCCTCAACCAGCTAAAAATGAAACTGAAGGCCGTTATTGACTTTCAGCTCGAGATCAGCGTCCACCAGTTCGGGTTAGCCAAAGACGAAGCCATGAGGCTGATGACGATCACGGGACTCCGGACACAGGCCGAAGCCGAAAGAAGGTGGAACATGATCGTCCTCCACCCCTGCGAAGCCGGGTATCCATACATCGGGTACCAGGAGATCCTGGACATGGAAAAAGACTACAAGAAGCTAAAGGGCGATGCCTTTAGCCAGAAGGAATTCCTGCAGAAGCTGTTGAGCTACGGGGCGATCCCGCCGCGCGCTTTGAAGGCCAAGCTTTCCCAGTAGTTCCAAAAGACGCACAATCCCCCTTCGCTCATCTTTTTCCAAGAAAGCGAACGAAGGGGGATTTTATTGACATTCAATGAATCCGAAGATATCGGGGACAGGTACCTTATTTTTCAAACATGTCGAAAGACGCTAAAATAGCGACACTCATCCCCCTTCCTTCCTTGGACAATCAAGGGAAACTTGGAAGGTCGCACGAGTCCCCTCATTTTCATTTTGTCGATTCCCATGCCCATCTCGACATGGACGATTTCGACCCGGACCGGGACGAGGTCATCGGCCGGGCTTATCAGGCGGGAGTCCGGGCTATCCTCTGCCCTATGGACGTCACCAGCCTGAAAAGCATCCAGACGACGCTCGAAATGGGCTCCAGGCATCCGCACGTCTATTCTGCCGCGGGCGTGCATCCTCACCAGGCTAAGTTGTTCAACCCTGATTTTCTGTCCAGAATCAAGGAGTTCGCCCGGGACAAAAACGTCGTGGCCATCGGGGAGATCGGCCTCGACTTTCATTATGATTTCTCCTCCCCGGACGAACAGAGAGCTGCCTTCCGGGCCCAGCTGGCCCTGGCCAAGGACCTGCGCTGCCCGGCCATTATTCACAGCCGGAACGCCGGCCGAGAGATCGCCGCCGCCGTCCGGGAGGAGTATTTTTACAGCGGCGGCGTGCTCCACTGCTTCACGGAAGACTGGGAATTCGCCAAAACCATGCTCGATTGGAACTTTTTCATTTCGTTTTCGGGCATTCTGACCTTCGCCAACGCCCAGCCGCTCAGGGACATCGCCCAAATGCTTCCCCTGAGCAAGATCCTGATCGAAACCGACTCCCCCTATCTCACGCCCGCTCCGTTCCGGGGGATCAAAAAAAGAAACGAGCCGGCCCTCGTCATCGAGACCGCCAGAGTCCTGGCCGACCTCAAGAAAGTCTCGGTGGCGGAGATCGCCCAGGCGACGACCCAGAATTTCTACAGAGCGTTCCGGATTCCGGATCCGGGGTCGCAGCCGCACATTTGACCCCATTTTCATTGAAAATTCCAGGCGTCAATGCTAAGATAAGCAGGCCATGGCCGAAGACCATACCTTCGATATCGTTTCGAAAGTCGATTTCCAGGAAGTCGCCAATGCCGTTCAGACGACTCTCAAAGAAATCCGGAACCGCTTCGACTTCAAGCACAGCCGGGCCGATATCCTCTTAGAAAAAGAGAAACTGACGCTCATCGCCGACGACGATTTCAAGCTCAAAGGCCTGAGGGACGCGCTCGAAGAGAAAATGGCCAAGCGGCGCATTCCGCTGCGGGCCGTCCTCTTTCAAAAAATCGAGGACGGACCGAACCGGACCGTCAAGCAGGAGGTTCATTTTCAAATCGGCATTCCCCAGGAAAAGGCCCGGGAAATCGTGAAGCTGCTCAAGCAGGCCAAGTTCAAGGCGCAGGCCTCGATCCAGGGAGAGCATGTCCGGGTGTCCTCTCCGAAGATCGATGTCCTGCAGGAGATTATGGCCTTTCTCAAATCCCAGAGCCTGGGAATCCACATGCAATTCGACAACTACCGATGACAGACACGTTGACGCGGAACAACCACCTGGGCGGGCTTTACCAGACGATCCAGGATGAGCTCGGTCAGGTCGAAGCCTCTCTCAAACGCTTCGGCCGATCGCCGAACCCTCTCATTGCCGAGGTCAACGCCTATCTATTCCAAAAGAGCGGGAAGCGCATCCGACCGGCGTTGCTGATTCTCTGCTCGAAGCTCGCCGGCTATCAAGGATCCGAGCATATCTTCTGGTCGGCCTTGATCGAGGTCATCCATACGGCCAGCATCGTCCACGATGATATCATCGACAATTCGGCCTTGCGGCGGGGCCAGGACACCGTCCATGCCAAATGGGGGCCCAACATCACCGTTCTCCTGGGAGACTTCCTGTACATCCAATCCATCGCCCTCGCCCTCAAAAGAAAAAACTATCAGGTCATCGATATCATCGCCGAGGCCACGTCCCAGATGATCGAAGGCGAACTCCTGGAATACTACATGAGCGGCCGGCCGGACATCACCGAATCCCTTTACCTGGAGATCCTGGGCAAAAAAACGGCCTCGCTTTTCTCCGCTTCCTGCCAGATCGGAGGGATGCTGGGCGATCCGTCCTCCGCCTTTACGAGCAAGCTTAAGGAATTCGGCCGGTATCTCGGTCTATCTTTCCAGATCATCGACGACCTGCTGGACTTTACCGGTGATGAAGTCACTCTCGGCAAGCCCATTCTCTCCGATTTGCGGGAAGGTCGGATCACTCTGCCGCTGATCTACTGCCTGGGCCAGGTTTCCTCCGGCGACCGCGCCGAGCTCGCCAAGGTCATTCAAAACCGGAACGTGGAGAAGGATTTCGTCCAGAGAGTCCTCGGCCTTGTCAACGGCAATGGCGCGCTCGATTATGCCTACGGCCAGGCCGCCTCGTACTCCCAGAAGGCCAAGGATATCCTTCTCGAGTTTCCCAAATCCGACGTCCAGGACGCCTTGACCTTGATGGCCGATTTTGTCCTGCAAAGAAAAAAGTAACGTGCTCGAGATCGAAGTCAAGGTCAAGGTCGAGAACCTCCAACCCATCCGGGACCAACTCCTGGCCCTGGGCGCCCAGGTCGAACGGGAACGCACCTTGGAGGACGACACTTTTTACGACTTCCGCCCGCCCGCGCTCCTGCGGAAAAAACACGCCCTCCGGCTGCGGACCGTTCAAAAAAAGGCGTTTTTAACGTTCAAGGGAACGCCTCAGAAATCGAGAAAATTTAAGATCCGGGAGGAGCACGAAACCGAAGTCAAGAATATCAAGCAGACAAAAAGAATTCTCAAGGCCCTGGGTCTTGGTCCCGTCTTCCGCTTCGCCAAACATCGGACGGTCTTGAAGAAAGGCCGCCTGAAAATCTGTTTAGACGAGACTCCGATCGGGCTGTTCATCGAGTTTGAAGGGGAGCGGGAAAATATCGCCCGGCTGGCCAAGCGCCTTCAGATTCCCAAAGCGCGGTGGGTCAAAAAAGATTACGTCCACCTGATCAAAAATAGCGAGGAAAAAGCGTTAAAAGAGTAAGCTTTTTACTCTTCTTCCTTGTCGGCGTCACGGGGCTCGTCGGGAAATTCTTCTTCAAGAGGATCGATGTCTTTGGCCGGGATATCCTCTTCGCCTTCCGGAGCTTCGCCCTCGTCGGCGATTGCGCCCCCGGCGTCTTCAAAGTCGTCCGCGCCGTCATCCACGGCAAGCACTTGTTCTTCGGGCTCGACCAAGTCGTCCTTTTTGGACTGGAGGATCTCATAATCCACAGCCCCCTCCCGGATTTCCAGTTGAGCCAAGACGATGGGATTCCTGGATTTGGACTTGACCCGGGGTTTCGCGCCCCTGAGCAGCTGTTTCGCCCTTTTCGATGCCAAAATCACGAACCGGAATTTGCTGTCGATCTTGCCGAATTGGTCCACCGCCCGTTGTCTCCTCGTCTTTGAAATCGAACTAGCCTATCATTATAGCAAAAACGGCGAAAAAATTCAATCGTTTTCCTGGGCCTGGCCGTCGATCATGGGGCCGTTCACGGGAACGCGACCTTGGGGAACAATCCTATTGTGTTTTTCCGGGAATTTTCCTAAGATGGACACCGTGTTCGATCGAGTCAGGGCGGCGGGCCGATCCCGCTGAGCCGGAGTCCGTCGGCCATGGAAAAATTTCCCAGGATCAAGATCCCCGAGCAAAGTCCCATCCGAAAATCGTTCCAGAAATTGGAGATCGAAGACGGGGAAAGGCTGCCCACCTTCTGGGGCCGCGTTCGGCATTTGTTGGCCGGCAAAAAAAAATCCGGCCTTCAAGAAAAGAAGCCTGCGGCCAAGGGCCGCCGTGAATAAGCGGGATTTAGGACGGCTTGTTCTTTTTTTTCTTAATAAACTGAATTCCGAGGAAAGCCAGCAGTCCCCCGATCAATCCCAGGAACCCCCATAATTTAAACTTTTTCATGGAAGCGACCTGCCCCTCTTCATG
>JAPKZH010000137.1 GCA_026393905.1 Candidatus Aminicenantota bacterium | reverse complement strand
TCATTCGGTAGTGACCGTAGCTTGCCGATAGGAAATGATTTGGCAGAGGAAACCCTCTTGGTATGAGGGCGCGTTCATGGTACCTCAAGGGATCTTCCCATTCAAGCTCGAACGGACCGACGAACTTCTTACCTTGCGAGGGGGGCTGACGATCTTCTCGGAAGCCATTGAGGCTTTACAGGTCGAGAAGAAAATCCGGGCGGCCTTTCCTCATCCGGGATCGAATCGGGGTTATGAGGCTTGGTCTTATATCGAACCGTTGGTCTTGATGTTGATCGGCGGCGGCCGTCATGTCGAAGCTCTCCGCGAGATTCGCGATGATCAGGCCCTCCGGTCATTGATCGGACTCGATCGCTTGCCGTCGTCATCGACGGTTGGAGACTGGCGCGTGAGATGGGGAAAACGAAAACGATCGCCTCCGTCCGCTGGCAACTTATCCAACTGGCCGGGAGGTTGGTCCGACACGGTCGTCGGGTCATCCTTCTTTTGGCGATCTCCGCGGAAAAGATGGCTCTTCTTCTGGAGACAAGAGGTCGGATCACCGCGTTAATATAACGGAGAGTTTTCTTCCTCTTTATAGGCTGGACTTCCGATCAGGGGAAGGCCTATCCTTCCGAAGCTAAAATCACGTCCTGGTTGTACGTTGCAAAAAAAGCGAGCATAGGTTCGATCCGAAATCGAGTTCCGCGTCTCCCCCAAGTTGATTTTGTGGCAAATCACACATTGACTCTTTTTCTATCGGCAATTTTGGGATTTAGCCACTCATTTGAGAAGGCGTAAGTATTGTTCTATGCTATTATTCAAGTTGAATAGATCCAAGGCTCTCTGTTTCCCGGCTGAGCCGTAATTCATCCGCATATTTTGATCATTAATTAACTTTTCAAGGGCATCGGCTGCAGCGAGAGAGTCTCGTTCATGGACAAGGAACCCCGTTTTTTCATTTATGACCATCTCCGGAATTCCGGAGATCCAGGTCGAGACTACAGGCAGCGAGCAATGCATGGCTTCAAGGATAACCGTTGGGAACCCATCGCGATGCCCGCTTATGCTAATTTGCGATAATAACACAAAGATTTCCGCTTTTGATAGTTCTTGATAAACATCTTCTAGATTTGTATACTCTTTGAGCGACACTGAATCGTTGAGAGAATATCCCGTAATTCTTTGCTCGATACTTTCCTTTTGAGGTCCCCTTCCAACAATTTGACAATGAAAATTAACTCCTCTGTTTTTCAGGATATGACAGGCTTCGATCAATGTGAGAAAACCCTTGAAATCAACTAAGCGTCCTATAGAAACTATATTAAATCGCTGACTAACCTGCACATCGATCGACAATTCAGTACCCGACGGATACTTATATAAAGCAATTTCCCTAGGACTAATCCCGTTATAGACGGTCTTTATTTTCTCCTCATAAAGGTGATCTGTTATGGAATTCAAGTACTTACGGTTATAGTCGCATACGGCAATGACGAATTTTGCCGCTTTCGTCTTTTCTTGAATAAGGATGGGATTGACATAGATATCGCCTGAAGCATGAACTGTAAATGAAAACGGAATTTTTGCGTAGTTATGGACCGCCAGGGCTGCATTGCACCCGGCCGCAAAATGGGCATGCACATG
>JAPKZH010000436.1 GCA_026393905.1 Candidatus Aminicenantota bacterium | reverse complement strand
ACCGAAGTCGTCCCCTCAAAATACGATTATCTTCCTCCAGAAAAGATCGAAGTTGAAATAAAGGCCCTGCCGACCATCATCAAGAAAGGGGATTTTTATGTGTCCTGCGCCCAGCCAGCGGCGAACCTAATTCCCTGCCTGCTCGAACCCCAGTCGGAATACGGATTCATCCGTTATTGGAAGCTCAAGATCGTTCCGGATAAGGGCGGGATATTCGCTTTCACCAGGCTGGTCAAGGGCCAGGAGCTCGCTGTCGCCCCTTACAAGAATTGGCGACTTACTTCTTTTCAGTGACGTCAAGATAAATTACTTCGACCAGGCCCATCCTGAATGGTCGCGGGCGCCGGCTGGGGCGGTTGCTGGGAGATTCCGAGAATGGCCGAGCAGAAACAAAGGCTGAAGAAAACCTTCCCGAATCGCAGTCGCTTTTTCGTAAGCGCCTCCTGTTCAAGATTCAGAGTTTCAAAGTATGCCAGATTCTATCAAAGGTCACGGCTTTCATAAAGGACCAGCCGATCTGAGCCATGGAAAAGGGGGATGTCCGAATTTCCAGGCGGCCCTCTTTGACGGCCTCGATGATCGAAGGAATATCCTTTTTCGCTTCGATGAGGGAATAAGTTTTCCCGATCTGCCAAAGGTTATGGGCATCCGAGTTAGCAATGATCGGCTTGTTATGGAGCGCCGCCGTGCGAAGGGCTTTTTTGTTGTGGTTGATCAGGGGATGATAATAGCTCGTGAATTCGAGGGCGTCGAAGTAGGGGAGGAGAGGAAACAGATTGGCTTGGAGCGATCGAGCCAGGAAGAAAAAAGGGTGGGGCGCTATGAACAGGCTCTGATCGGCCTTCAATCGCGGAATCTCGGCCAGGTCGTACCGACTTCTGATGGTTTTCAAGGCGGGATTGATGATGAGGACATGAGATTTGGAAGCTATGATTTCCGTGCCTGGAATGAGTAGAATGCCTCGACGTCCGGCGTAACTTTCGAGCTTCCTGTCGAACGTCAGCGCCGTGTGATTGGTGACCGACAGGACCTCAAAGCCCAGCTCGGCGGCTGTGTCGATGAGCCTGGTGGCGGTATAGGGGATATGGTCGCAGGGATCCTCGGCCGTGTGGATGTGAAGATCCGCCTTCAATTTTTTGGCGGATCCAAGCTTATTCTCGGGATCAGACCTCATCATTCAACATCACCTCATCTCTTTGATGGAGACTATCGAAAAATGGACTTGAGCGTTTCTGCAAAATAGGTGTAAACATCGTTTTGTTGAATGTTGAGGCTTGACTCCCATGAAGAATTAAAAGAAATCCCTCATTTTCTCCCTTTCCCTCTAGGAGAGGGAGGGGATCGGCCTTGGCTATTTCTTGTTCAGGGCTTCTTTGACTTTGAGGCCGATTTCGGCGGGGCTTTTGGCGACATGGACTCCCGCGGCTTCGAGCGCCTCCATCTTCTCCTTAGCGGTGCCTTTTCCGCCGGAGATGATCGCGCCGGCGTGGCCCATGCGACGGCCCGGAGGCGCCGTCTGTCCGGCGATAAAGCCGATGACGGGCTTGTTGAATTCTTTCTTAATGTAGGCGGCCGCTTCCTCTTCGGCGGTGCCGCCGATTTCGCCGATCATGATGACGGCATCCGTGTCTTTGTCCGCCTTGAATAGCTTGAGAAGGTCGATGTATTTCATCCCGACGATCGGGTCGCCGCCGATGCCGATGGCCGTCGACTGGCCGAAGCCAAGCTTGGTAACCTGGTCGACGGCTTCGTACGTCAGTGTGCCGGAGCGAGAAATGATACCGATCCTGCCGGGCGCGTGGATGGGTCCGGGCATGATCCCGATCTTGCATTTGCCGGGCGATATAACACCCGGCGTGTTGGGCCCGACGAGCACGCTCGCCTTCCCTCGGAGAAAAGCTTTGGCCTTGATCATATCAAAAGTCGGGATCCCTTCCGTAATGCAGACGATCACTTCGATGCCCGCCTCGGCCGATTCCATAATCGCGTCGGCGGCAAAGAAGGGTGGAACGAAGATCGCCGCTGCGTTGGCGCCGGCCTTCAGCCGGGCTTCGGCCACGGTGTTGAACACCGGGATCCCCAAATGGGTTGTGCCGCCTTTGCCCGGGGTCATTCCGGCCACGACCTTGGTGCCGTATTCCACCATTTTCTGGGTGTGGAATGTGCCCTCTCCGCCCGTGATGCCCTGGACAACAACTCGGGTTTTTTCATCGATCAGGATGCTCATCGTCAGCTCCTTTTGACCTGCGGCTGGGCCAGCGGAACAACCTTTTCCGCGGCTTCCTTCATAGTATCGGCGGCATAAAAAGCCAGGCCGGATTCCTCGAGGATCTTTTTGCCCGCATCCATATTCGTGCCTTTGAGCCTGACCACCATCGGGACATTGAGCCCGATCTCTTTGGCGGCCTTGACGATTCCGCCGGCGACCAGGTCGCAGCGGACAATGCCGCCGAAGATGTTGATTAGGGCGGCCTTGACAGCCTTGTCGGAGACAAGGATCTTGAAGGCATTGGTGACGGCCTCCTCGGAGACTCCGCCGCCGACATCCAGGAAGTTGGCCGGCATGCCACCCGAGTATTTGATGATGTCCATGGTGGCCATGGCCAGCCCGGCGCCGTTGACCATGCAGCCGACATTGCCGTCCAGCTTGATGTAGTTCAGGTTGAATTTGGAGGCCTCGACCTCGAGCGGCTCTTCCTCGTCCAGGTCCCGCATGGCCTGGATCTCGGGATGGCGGGCGAGCGCGTTATCATCAAAATTCATCTTGGCGTCCAGGGCCAAGACGGTTCCTTGTTTTGTGATAAGCAGAGGGTTGATTTCGACCAACGATGCGTCTGTTCCTTCAAACGCTCGATAGAGCCCGGTGATGAATTTGCCGGCCTGCTTGTGGGTTTCTCCTGCAAGCCCCAGCTGGAAGGCCAGCTTTCGGGCTTGGAATCCGGCGAATCCCACCGCCGGATTGACATATTCCTTGAATATCAGCTCGGGCTTCTCGGCGGCGACTTTTTCGATTTCCATCCCGCCTTCGGTGGAAGCCATGATGACGACGGCCTCACGCGCCCTGTCGATCACGATGCCGACATAAAGCTCGCGGGCAATTTCCAGAGCTTCCTCGACCAGCAGCTTTTTGACAATTTTCCCTTCCGGCCCCGTCTGGTGAGTGACGAGCTTCATCCCGATCATGTCCTTGGCCAGCTTTTTGGCCTCCTCGGCGCCGTTGGCCAGCTTGATGCCTCCGCCCTTGCCTCTGCCTCCGGCGTGGATCTGGGCTTTCAGGACGACCCTGGGCCCGATTTTGGCCGCGATTTCGGCGGCTTTTTCGGCTGTCTCCGCGACTTCGCCCTTGGGGATCTGGAGGCCATACTTGGCCAGAATCTGTTTGGCTTGGTATTCGTGGATTTTCATTTCTCTTTTTTCCTTATTTTAAGCTCGGCCCTGGTTTTTTTTGATGGACGGGCGCGCCGAGACAGACCCGTCCACCGTCACATTTTTAAGCGATCCGGTACTTCTTTTTTCCCTCTTCGTACAGGTCTCCGCCGTACATGTCGTTGATCACGATGCAGGGGAAGTCTTTAACCTTGACCCGCCGAATGGCTTCCGGTCCGAGCTCGGGGTAAGCCACGATGTCCGAGCTTTCGATGCTCTTGGAAATCAGGGCGCCGGCGCCGCCGACCGAGGCCAGGTAGACGGCTTTGTGCTTCATCATGGCCTCTTTGACTTCCTTGCTGCGGGAGCCCTTGCCGATTGAGCCTTTAAGTCCCAACGAGTGAAGGATGGGCGCATAGGAATCCATTCTGTAACTCGTCGTCGGGCCCGCCGAGCCGATGGCTTTGCCGGGCCGGGCCGGCGTGGGGCCGACATAGTAGATCAGCTGTCCCTTGATATCGATCGGAAGCTCTTTCCCTTCCTTGATCAAATCCACGAGTTTCTTATGGGCAGAATCCCGTCCGCAGAGAAGGTAACCAGTGATATAGACGCGGTCCCCGGCCTTCATCTTGGCGATGACGTCGTCCGTGACCGGAGTCGTGATCCTATGTTCTGCCATTGTCTCAACCTTTCAAAGCGTTTCGGCGTTTTAGAGGCGCGCCGGAAGTTTACAGCTTTGTCTCTTCGGTCGTCTTTTTGACGGAAGCGATGGTCTTCTGGAGCAGGGCGTTTTCCTCTTCGGTCAGCTTGATCTCATAGATCTTTTCAAGCCCCTTGGCGGTGATCAGGCAGGGCACGCCGATGAAGAGGCCGTTGATCCCGTACTCGCCCTGGCAGAGGGCCGCGCAGGCGATGATGCGCTTCTTATCTTTGAGATAGGATTCGGCCATGGTGGCAGCGCTCCAGGCCGGGCTGAAGAAGGCCGAGCCTTTGCCGAAGAGCTTCACGATTTCCGTGCCCGCTTCGCGCGTCCGGAGGGCCAGCTTGTCGATCTGCTCTTTGGTGGCGATTTCGGCCAAGGGCACGCCGCCGACCGTGGTCAGCCGGGGCAAGGGGACCATGTCGGGCCCGTGACCGCCCAGAACCGTGCCGGCCACATCGGCGACCGACACGCCGAGCTCCATGGCGATGAAGGCGCGCCAACGGGCCGTATCCAGCGCGCCGGCCATGCCGACGACCTGGTGTCTGGGGAAACCGGTCAGCTTATAGAACGCGTAGACCATCGCGTCGAGGGGATTGGTCAGGATGATACAGAACGCCTTGGGCGCATACTGTTTCACCCCGCTGGCCACATCGGTGATGATCTTGAGGTTCACCGCGAGCAGGTCCTCACGGGTCATGCCCGCTTCGCGGGGTTTGCCGGCCGTGACGATCACCACATCCGCGCCTTCGATGTCTTTGTAGTTCGATGTGCCGCTGATATTGGCGTCGTAGTCGCCGTGGGGCGCCATTTCCATCAGGTCGAGGGCCTTGCCTTTGACCGGATTCTCATAAGCAGGAATATCAAGGATAACGATGTCTCCCAGCTCTTTCTGGGAGGCGATCATGGCCAGGACCTGGCCGATCTGGCCGCCGCCGATGAGTGCGATCTTCTTTCTCTCGAAACCCATTAAGACCTCCTGTCTAAACATATTAAAAATTGTCGGAGCCTCGGGGCCCCGTCAATTTTATGACAACCCTTGAAAATCCGGCGTTATATTTTTTGATCCGTCATTCGACTCCGCCGAGCCACGGTCGAAGCCAGAATATAATGGAATTCCTCGAGCGAGTCAAGGCAGCCTCTGCCGGGGAATTAAGCCTTGACGTAGGCCTCCCAACGACCTTTGAGCTTGGGGTCCTGCAGGGTCTCCATCAGGTAATCGGTGAAGGCGGTTCCCGTGGCGCCCGTCGATCGTCCGGTGATCGCCAGCTTCTTCTCGTACTGGCCGCAGATGTCGAGCGCCATCTCCAGGCTTTTGCCTTTTTCCGGGAATCCGATATGGCTGAGAAGCATGGCGGCGGCCCGGATCATGGAGGCGGGGTCGGCAAACTGAGCCCGTCCTTCCTGGACCATGCGGGGCGCTGAACCGTGAATGGCCTCGAACATGGCATACTGTTTTCCGATGTTGGCGCTTCCGGCCGTCCCGACGCCGCCCTGGAATTCAGCGGCTTCGTCCGTCAGGATGTCGCCATAAAGGTTGGGCAGCACCATGACCTGAAAGTCGCGGCGCCGTTTTTCGTCGACCAGCTTGGCCGTCATGATATCAATGTACCAGTCATCGACTTGAATATTCGGATAATCTTTGGCGATGCGGTAGAAGTTTTCGAGGAAGCGGCCATCGGTCGTCTTGACGACGTTGGCCTTCGTTACGCAGGTCACGCGGGCGCGACCGTTTTTTTTGGCATGCTCAAAGGCCAGCCGGCAGATACGGTCCGCTCCGGGCGCGCTGATCAACCGGAAGTCTATGGCGATATCTTCGTCAACTTCGATGCCGTAGGGGCCGAGGGCATACAGGTCCTCGGTGTTCTCTCTGAAGAAGATCCAGTCGATTCCCTGTTTGGGGATCCGGACCGGCCGGACGTTGGCGAAGAGGTCCAATTCCTTCCGCACGGCCACGTTGCAACTCTCGATGTTGGGCCAGGGATCTCCTTTCCGCGGAGTCGTCGTGGGGCCCTTGAGAGTGACATGGTATTTTTTGATCTCGGCCAGGACATCGTCCGGGATGGGCTTGTTGCAGGCGGCGCGGTTTTCGATCGTCAAGCCTTCGATGTCATGGATGATGACCTTGCCGTTCTTGATTTCATCTTTGAGCAGAAAGTAGAGAACCCGCTTGGCATCCTTGGCGATAATGGGACCGATGCCGTCTCCGCCCAATAGACCGATCTTGAGCGGCTTGATTTTTCCATAGTCGATCCAGTCCGGTGCGGATTTGACGCGCTCCATGCGATTCATCTGGTTCTCGAGTATCTTGCCAAAATGTTCTTTGGCTCTCTCGATGGCAGCCTTATCCATATTTTGTCCTCCCTTCTAAAGATTCCATAATCGGAAAAAATTGAAAAGTTATTCTATAATGATTGCCGGGGAAAATCAACATGAAGGGAAAGCCTGGTTTTTTCGTTCAAGGGGTCGCCGTGGAGGATCCCGCGATCGAGATGGCATTGACAACGGGCCATAAAACATTCTATACACTAATACAAACGTAATAAATAAAGTGACAATGTCTGGGCGGCGCTTAGGCCGTCCTCAAGCCCCCGTAGCGGAGGGGGGCCCCGTCGGCTTTTCCGACGGGGGGAACCGACGGGACTGGTTCCCCGGGGCCCGGAGGCTAGGGGCGGCCTAAGCGCCGCCCGAACGGGGATGTCATTTTAATTATTGCGTTGATATTAGGTGAATCACCACCATCAAAAATCATGGGGAGAGTGTCATGCTGGACAGCTATTTTAAACAAGAAAATGAACGGAAAGCGCAGGGAATTCCACCTCTGCCCTTGAACCCGGACGAAACGGCCGACGTCTGCAAGCTTCTGGAGAGCCCGCCCAAAGCCCAGGAGGAGCAGCTGGTGAGCCTGCTCAAAAACCGGGTGGCGCCGGGCGTGGACCCAGCCGCCAAGGTCAAAGCCGCTTGGCTGGCCAAAGTGGGGAGGGGGGAAATCGCTTCGCCCGTCGTCTCCCGCATGGACGCCGTTTTCCTCCTGGGTACGATGCTAGGCGGATATAACGTGGGACCGCTCGTCGAATTTTTAGAAAATCCAAAACTGGCCAATAACGCCGCCGATGCCCTCAAAGCGATCATCCTGGTTTACGGCGCTTTTGATACAATCGCCAAGCTGGCCAAGACAAATTCTCATGCCCATGACGTCCTGAAATCCTGGGCCGATGGAGAATGGTTCCTTTCCAAGCCGGCTTTTCCCGAGGCCCTGACGCTGAAAGTCTTTAAAGTGGACGGGGAGATCAACACGGATGACTTTTCTCCGGCCAAACACGCCTCCAGCCGGCCCGATATCCCTCTTCACGCCCTGGCCATGGGCGAAACCCGGTTCCCGGGCGGACTAAAAACGATCGGCCAGTTTCGTTCGGAAGGACAACGCGTCGTTTTCGTCGGCGATGTCGTGGGAACGGGCTCTTCACGCAAATCGGCCTGCAATTCCTTGATGTGGCACATCGGCGAAGATATTCCTTATGTTCCCAATAAACGGCGGCGAGGTATTGTGGTCGGAGGCCTGATCGCTCCCATATTTTTCAACACAACTGAGGATTCCGGCGGCCTGCCCATCATGGCCGACGTCTCCAGGCTCAAAACCGGCGACGTCATCGTTTTGAATATCAAGTCTGCGTCGATCAAGAGCCCGGCCGGAGAAATTTTAGCCACGTTTGAGTTCAAGCCGCTATCCATCAAGGACGAGTTCCGGGCCGGCGGCCGTTTGAACCTGATCATCGGCCGGGCGCTGACGAACAGAGCGCGGGCCGCCCTGGGCTTAGCCGAAGCGGAATTTTTCACCAAGATCGAAAATCCCAAGCCCAAGCCAGGGCAGGGATTCAGCCTGGCCCAAAAAGTCGTTGGAAAAGCCTGCGGCGCCGCCGGGATGCTGCCGGGTTCCGCCTGCGAGCCCAAGATGACCACGGTCGGGTCCCAGGATACGACGGGCCCGATGACCGCGGATGAGCTGAAAGAGTTGGCCTGTCTCGAATTCCAGGCGGATCTTTTCATGCAATCGTTCTGCCACACGGCCGCCTATCCCAAGCCGGCCGACGTCAAGATGCACAAGACCTTGCCCAAGTTCGTCGTCGAGCGGAAAGGCGTTTCCTTGAAGCCCGGCGATGGGGTCATCCATTCCTGGATCAACCGGCTCATTTTGCCGGACACCATGGGAACGGGGGGAGATTCCCATACCCGTTTCCCGATCGGCCTGAGCTTTCCGGCCGGCTCCGGGCTGGTCGCCTTCGCCGGTGCTCTGGGGTTCATGCCGCTCGATATGCCGGAATCCGTGCTCGTCCGTTTCAAAGGTAAGCTCAATCCCGGGATCACGCTGCGCGACCTGGTCAATGCCGTTCCTTATTTTGCTCTACAACAGGGTTTGCTGACGGTCACCAAGAAAGGAAAAAAGAACGTCTTCAACGGCCGTTTGATCGAGATGGAGGGGCTGCCGGATCTGACCGTAGACGAAGCCTATGAGATGACGGACGCGACGGCCGAGCGGTCGGCGGCGGGCGGGGTCATCGCCCTGAGTCCGGACCGGGTGGCCAAATACTTGAAAAGCAATATCGCCCTGATGGAAAAAATGATCGAGCAGGGCTATCAGGATGCCCGGACGCTGCGGCGAAGGATCGATGGCTGTCAAGCCTGGCTGGAGAAGCCGATTCTGCTCCAAAGCGACGGGAACGCCGAGTATGCGGCCGTCCTGGAAATCAACCTGGCCGAGATCAAAGAGCCCCTACTGGCCTGTCCCAATGATCCGGATGACGTGAAGCCTCTTTCTGAAGTCGCCGGCGACAAGATCGATGAGGTGTTCATCGGGTCCTGTATGACGAACATCGGACACTTCCGGGCCGCCGGCAAAATTTTCGACAAGGCCGGCTATTTAAAGACGCGCATCTGGCTCACGCCTCCAACCCGGATGGACGCCAACCAGCTGAAGAAAGAGGGATATTATGCGATTTTTTCCGTCGTCGGGGCGAGGATCGAAATCCCCGGTTGCTCGCTCTGCATGGGAAACCAGGCCAGGGTTCAGCCCGGCGCGACGATCATTTCCACGTCCACGCGCAACTTCGATGACCGCATGGGCGACGGAGCTCGCGTTTACCTCGGATCAGCGGAGTTGGCAGCGATCGCCTCGTTGGAGGGGAAGCTGCCCACCGCGGAAAAATATTTTTCCGTCACAAAGGACAAGATTGCGCCCAACGCTGCCGATATCTACCGCTATCTCCAGTTTGATGAAGCCAAAGATTTTTCACTGGACTATGCCGGCTAAAGCAAGATGATGTGAATCCCGCAGCCCCTATTTGAAAAAAGGGTGGGACGGCATGAAAGAAATCGGGATCAAAGCTACACAGTGGACGATAACTCATAGATCGAAACGCTCAGCGGAGGAGGCCTTTTGCCCTGGGCATAAGTTGTCAGATGGGCAGCTTTGACGCCCAATAATCCTTTTGGAGAGGAGCGAGAATGCAATGATTTATTTAAAAGGCCGAACGACACTCATCACGGGCGGGTCTCGCGGTATCGGCCGGGCTACGGCCCTTATGTTCGCCGAGGCCGGAAGCGATGTGGCTTTTAGCTACCAATGCCGAGAACAAGCGGCTCTCGAGGTCAAAAACGAAATCGAGAAGAAGGGCAGGCAATGCCTAGCCTACAAAGCAGAGATTTCGCGAGAGAAGGACGTCCAAGGGATGGTGGAGGACATCATCCGGTCCTGGGGCCGCATCGATGTCCTGGTCAATAACGCCGGGATATGGACCTACGGTGAAATGGGCCACATGGATAAAGAGGTCTGGAAGGAGACGATGGCAGTCAACCTTGACAGCGTCTATTATTTCACCAATGCCGTTGTCCCCCATATGAAAGAGAAGAAACGGGGATGGATCATCAACGTCGCTTCGACGGCAGCCGTCAGGGGAGAGGCCTTTCATTCTCATTATGCGGCGAGCAAAGGCGCCCTGCTGGCCCTCACGAAATCCTTGGCCGTGGAGCTCGCTCCATTTGATATCCGGGTGAATTGCGTGGCTCCGGGATGGGTCGATACGGACATGTGCACGGAGGTCTTCAGCGACCCGGCCTTCAAAGAAAGCGTTCGCCAATCGATACCTCTAAAACGGATTCCGCCGCCGGAAGATATTGCCGGGCCGATCTTGTTCCTGGCCTCGGACCTCGCCCGCCATGTCACGGGCGCCGTCATCAACGTCAATGGCGGCTCGGTCCTCTGCGGATCGTGAACGACGCAGGTCCAGATCGTCTTGTCAAATTTCGCCAATTCTGCTATTTTGGGTCAGGCCCTTGGCCAAGGGGATATTTTTTTGAAGAGAATGCCGGATCGCGATTCATCGGATGAAATAGATCCGTCCCCTTTTACGGAAGGAGGGAGGCCGGATTGAAAAAAGCTCTGGAAACCTGGAAAAAAGAAAAATACGACAGGGCCTTGAAGGAACATGCCTGCGGCGTTCAGGCGTTCACGACGGTCTCGGGCAGAAAAATCAAAGAGCTCTATACACCCCAGGATATATCTAATTTGGATCATGACCGAGACCTGGGTTTTCCCGGCGAATATCCCTACACCAGGGGGGTCCACCCGACGATGTACAGGGGCCGCCTCTGGACGATGAGGCAGTTTTCGGGTTTCGGCGCGGCCGAGGATACGAACAACCGATATAAATATCTCCTGGCCCAGGGACAGACAGGACTGAGCGTCGCCTTTCATCTGCCGACATTGATGGGCATGGATTCCGATCATCCGATGGCCCGGGGCGAGGTCGGAAAATGCGGTGTCGCCATCGACTCCCTGGCCGACATGGAGGTCCTTTTTAACGGCATCCCTCTCGACAAGATCACGACATCCATGACCATCAACCCGCCCGCCGCCGTTCTTTGGGCGATGTACATCGCCGTCGCGGAAAAACAAGGCGTCTCGCCCAAGGTTATTTCCGGCACGATCCAAAACGACATGCTCAAGGAATTCATCGCCCAAAAGACATTCATCTTTCCGCCGCGGCCGTCGATGAAGCTCATCGTCGACACCTTTGAATTCGGAGCCAAGGAAGTCCCGCGGTGGAACACGATATCGATCTCGGGCTACCATATCCGAGAGGCCGGAGCCACGGCCATCCAGGAGCTGGCCTTCACCCTCCGAGACGGAATCGAGTATGTCGCCTGGGCGCTCGAGCGGGGACTGGACGTGGACGAGTTTGCGCCTCGACTTTCCTTCTTTTTCAACGCCCACAACGACTTTTTTGAAGAGGTCGCCAAGTTCCGGGCGGCCCGCAAGATCTGGGCCGAGGTCATGAGAAAAAGGTTCAAGGCCAAAAATCCCAGGTCGTGGTGGCTGAGGTTCCATACCCAGACCTCCGGCGTATCTCTGATGTCCCAACAGCCCTATAACAACGTCGTCCGTGTCGCCCTCCAGGGGCTGGCGGCCGTTCTCGGCGGGACCCAATCCCTCCATACGAACTCCCTGGATGAGACCTACGCCCTTCCCTCCGAAGCGGCGGTGACGATCGCCCTCCGCACCCAGCAGATCATCGCCCATGAAAGCGGCGTCGTCAACGCCATTGATCCTCTGGGCGGGTCGTATTTCGTCGAAAGGCTGACCGAGGACATGGAGCGGGAGGCCTTGGCCATGATCAAAAAAATCGATGAGATGGGCGGCATGGTCAAAGCCATCGAACTCGGGTTCCCCCAGAAAGAAATCGGGGACAGCGCCTATTGGTACCAGAAGGCGGTCGAACAAAAGGAAAAGATCATCGTCGGCGTCAACGCCTTCGCCATGGAGCACGAACCCATCTCGACCCTGGAGATCGATGAAAGCGTGGCCAGGCACCAACTAGCGCGGTTGAGGACGATCAAGAAAACAAGAAATGCCGGGAGCGTCAGGAACGGCTTGAGGGATCTCAAGCGGGCCGCGGCCGATGAGGAGAACCTCATGCCCCATCTTATCCGCTGTGTCAAGGCGTACGCGACGCTGGGGGAAATCATCGATTCCCTCAAAGAGGTCTACGGCGAGTACCAGGAACCGATCTGGTTTTAGAATGTTTTTGGGGAGGACCATATGCCGGTGAAAAAAATACGTGTTTTAATCGCCAAGCCGGGCCTGGACGGACATGATCGGGGGGCCAAAGTGATCTGCCGGGCCTTAAGGGATGCCGGCATGGAGGTCATCTATTCCGGCCTCCGTCGGACTCCCGAAGAGATCGTCCAGGCGGCCATCCAGGAGGACGTCGATGTCATCGGTCTCAGCATCCTCTCCGGCGCCCATACGGTGCTCTTCCCGAAAATCATCCGTCTCTTGAAGGACCACGAGGCCGGGGACATCGTCGTCCTGGCCGGCGGCATCATTCCTGAGAGGGACATCCCGAAAATGAAAAAGATCGGAATCGCTGAGATCTTCCTGCCGGGTTCATCCACCCAGGACATTATCCGCTGGATCGAAGACCGAATCGGCCGGGACAAATCGAGGCGAAAAAAATAAACTGCTTGACAGCGAAAAATGGAATGTGATAATCAAGAACTGTAGCATCAGAAGACCCTAATCATGGGAAAAAAGTTTCTATCCCTCATCATCGTTCCCCACAGCAAATCCAACTCCCGGACGATTTCTTTTTCCAAGAAAACGGTCAAGGGCTTTCTGTGGGGATCACTCGTTGTCGGAATTCTCTTAGCCGCGGTGACGGTCGATTATGTCCGGATCCAGGTCTCGAGAAAGACCTACCGGGCGCTGCTCGGCGAGAACCAGAAGCAGAAGGAAAGCCTTGCCCGATACCAAGCTTCGATCGGGACGCTCAATAAAAAAGTCGACAGCTTGGAAACCTATGTCAAGAAGCTCAATATCATAGCCGGGATCAAATCCCAGGACGTTTTGAAGGAGGTGGGGATTGGCCCCGTCAGCGTCCCGGCCGGCGATGATCAGGTCGTCCCGGCGCCCCCTTCCCAGATCCAGCCCGGGAACCTCAAATCCATCAGCCAAAAGGCCGACGACATCCAAAAAAATTTTGACACGCTTCTGAACCTCTTTGAAAGCAAGCGGGCTGAGCTGGCCACGATGCCGACGATCTCGCCGACCGTCGGCTGGCAAACGGCCTCCTTCGGCTGGCGGACCGATCCGTTCACCCAAATGCAGCAATTTCATAGAGGCATCGATATCGCCGGAAGCATCGGCAATCCGGTCGTGGCGACGGCGGACGGGATCATCGTCAGGCTCAATCAGGACAAAATCTTTGGCCGGTCCATTCTCATCAGCCACGGCGGAGGGCTGACGACGTTTTACGGTCACCTCAGTAAATTCTTGGTCAAGGCAGGACAGAAGGTCAAGAGGGGCGATATCATCGGTGAGCTTGGCAATTCCGGAAAAGCGACCGGGCCCCACGTCCACTACGAAGTCCATCTCAACGATAAGGCCATCAACCCCTACTTTTATATTCTCGAAGAAGAATAGTCCTTTCCCGTCTCTCCTCAGCCCAGTTTGTCTCCGGTCTTGACGTTCCCCCCCAAGGAAAAGGAATACCCGCCCATCGATTTTTTATTCTCGGGCTGAAGGGTCTGGATCAAGTAGAGGCTTCTGTCCCGGCAGCAGACGAGGATGCCGTATTTTTCGATCGAGGTGATCCTGCTCGGGGAATCCTGATCGGCTTTTTCGAACGAGGGCTGTCCCTCCTGGATGATGAGCCTTCGCCCGTGGAGAAAGGTATAGGCGGACGGCCAGGCCGTCATCGCCCGCACCTTCCGGTCGACGATCTCGGCGTCCTGGTTCCAATCGATCTGCCCGTCCTCTTTCTTGAGCTTGGGGGCATACGTGGCCAGCGTATGATCTTGCCCTATCGGCCGGATGCGGTCGAGGCAAGCCAGCGTTCGATGAAGGAGTTCGGCGCCGATATGGGAGAGACGGGTTTCCAGGTTGAGCGTGTTTTCCCGTGGCAAAATCGGGACGGCTTCAGAGGTCAAGATATCGCCCTCGTCCATTTTTTCGTTCAGCCTGAAGATGGTGACGCCGGTTTTCTCTTCGCCGTTGAGGATCGCCCACTGGACCGGCGAAGCTCCCCGGTATTTGGGAAGAAGAGAAAAATGGACGTTGATGGATTTGTGCTTGGGGAGGTCGATGATCGAGGCCGGGATGATCTGGCCATAGGCGACGACGACGATGATATCCGGACCGACGGCACGAATCTTTTCCAGGGCTGCGGGATCCTTGCGGATCCGTTCCGGCTCATAGCTGGAGAGCCCCCTGTCCAGGGCAAATGACTTGACGAGGCAGGGCTTGAGTTTTTTCCCTCGTCCGAATGGCTTGTCCGGCTGGCAGACGACGAGCTCGACGCCGTGGCCTCCCTTGAGAAGCTTGGCCAGGGAAGGGAGGGCGGTGGCGGGGCTGCCGAAAAAGACGATGCGCATTATCTCTTCGAAGATTCGGCCTTCTTTTTGAATCGCTTTTTGATCAAGTTCCTTTTCAGGGAAGACAATCCATCGATGAACAATCTTCCATTGAGGTGATCGATTTCGTGGCAAAAGACCCTGGCTAACAGATCGATTGCCTCGATCTTCTTTTCTTTTCCAGCGAGGTCGAGGCCTTTGATGATGATTTTTTGAGGCCGGCCGATTTTTTCGTAGACCTCGGGGACGGACAGACATCCTTCTTCGCGGACGACCCGACCCTCTTGGTGGACGAGTTCGGGATTGATGAGGACGATCAGGTCCTCCTTTTTTTCCCCGATCGAAAGGTCCACGGTGATGAGGCGCCTGCTCACATCCACCTGGGGCGCGGAAAGGCCGAGGCCGGGCGCGGCGTGCATGGTCTCGATCATGTTCTGAGCGATTTCGACAATTTCTTCATCGATGTGTTGGATGGGCGCAGCCTTTTTTGCCAACGTCGGATGTCCGAGTTTGATGATTTCGAGAACGGCCATCTTAAATCTCCAGGATTCATTTTATCATAAAATAGTCCGGTTCTATACATCCGACCTTCGTTGATTTGGCGGCCGTCTCGAGGTTTGACGAGCGGTTCCCTATAACTTGCCATGGGGAATCGCTTGCAGAGGGATCCAAAGGGGAGCGCCCCCTTAGCCGATTAAAATGTCATCAGAGACACATTTAAGAATATAACGGTTGGCGTGGAGCGCCACCCTTCCGTTTCTTCGCTTAAATGACCGCCGAGGGCGGCGGAGGCTCGTCCGCGGCCCCCTTGTGTTTCAGCGGAATGGCGATGAGGTAGATCGCGATGAGACCGAGCACAACCAGACCGCCGATGTAGCGGTCGATTCCGGCGAAATAGTCGGTGCTGGTGAAGATCTGCGGGATGTCGGAATGGAGGATGTTCCGGAGAAAGAAGAATTTCCAGGCGGCCCGCAACAGGCCCGTCAGCCCCTCTCCGGCGATGAGGCCGGCCGCCAGAAGGATGCCGATATTATCCGCCCTGGCCTTCTGGGCGGGATTCAGTTTTCGCCTGGCCGAGAACTTATCCATGATTCCTTTAATCATGCCGCCGCAGAAGATAGCGAATGTGGTTTCGAGAGGCAGATACATCCCGACAGCTACGAGCATCGGAGAGCGGACCTGGATCAGGATGAAGGCGAAGCCCATCAGCATCCCGACGATCACGAGAGGCCAGGCCATTTCACCCCCGACGATGCCTTGAGCGAGGGCGGCCATGAGTCCGGCTTGAGGGGCCGAGAGGTCCTTGCTGCCCAACTTGAAAGCGCCGATCAGGAGCATGAGCGGGAAGTAAAGAACCATCGAGGAGACAAGGATGCCGAAGATATTGCCGACCTGCATCTTCCAGGGCGTGCCCCCGAGGATATGCCCGACCTTGAGGTCCTGGAGCATTTCGCCCGCGACGGCGGAGGAAACGCACACGACGGACGCGACGCCGAGGACGGCGGTAACTCCCGGCATTCCTGTGGCGCCGATGAGGACCATGAACAGAGCGGCGATGATGAGCGTGGAGAGGGTCAAGCCGGAAATGGGATTATTGGATGAGCCGATCGTTCCGACCAGGTTGCCGGAAACAGCCGCGAAAAAGAACCCGGCCAAGGCCATGACCCCGGCGGCCAGGATGGCCGGCGGGTAGGTGCCGATAAAAACTTTGTAGACAAAGATCATCAGAAGGAAGGTAATAGCCAGCCCGCCGAGAACAAGCTTGATATTCAGGTCTTTTTCGAGCCTGGAAGTGATTCCAGTCTGTTGGCTGGTGGCCTTCTTAACATCGCCCAAGGATCTTTTGATGCCTGCCCTGAGATTCTTCCTCATCTTGAAAAGCGTATAGCCGGCGCCGACAAGCATGCCGCCGACGGCGATCGGCCGGATGATGAATTTCCAGACGTTGGTCACCATGTCTCCCCATTCGACCTGGGCCATGGCTACGCCGGGCCCATAGAACTTCTCGATGAGCTGAGGGCCGAGGAAAAACATCAAGAGAGGGGCAAAAAGCCCCCAGGCCAGAACCCCGCCGGCGAAGTTCAACGAGGCGAGCTTGGGTCCGATAATATACCCGACGCCGATGTAGGCGGGATAAATGCCCGGGCCGGCCACGACGACCGTCCCTCCGGCGTCCACTTTTGGCGCGTCTTTGACCGCGCCCAGCCGGACGAGGCTCGAGCCGATCGTCCCGATCTTGATGAAGAATTCTTTGGTGGCCGCGAAGACCTGGATCACCCCGAGGGAATAGAAGAAAGCCCCGAGTCCCATGGCTTGAAAGAGGAACTTAGCGCCGGCGCTTCCCTTTTGACCGGCCTTGTGGATTTCGGAAGCCGCGACCGCCTCAGGCGGGTCCCTGGAGCGGCGGCACGCAACTGTTCTGGACGCCCGCGCAGGGGAATCAGACGCTCACGCTGCCGTTTGAGGCC
>JAPKZH010000441.1 GCA_026393905.1 Candidatus Aminicenantota bacterium | reverse complement strand
CTGAAGAGCTTGGCCTGGTCTTCGAGGCCCCGGTCGCGGGTCAAGCAGTAGATCTCCGAGGCATGGCCCTGCGACCGCAGGAACTGCTTCAGTTCGAAGGCTTCATCGCCCACGGCGTCTCCGCGATGAAAGGCCGGAACCAACTGGTCGATCCTCATAACCGGCTCGCCTTTCGGATATGTTCGAGAAGCATGCGGCTGACGTTTTCGCGGCTGTATTTTTGGAGCGCTTTAAGCTGTCCGTCGATGATGGTTTTCCGCAAAGCTTGATCCCTCTGGATCCGGTCGATCAGGGCCGCCGTCCTGAGGACGTCCTTGTGACGGAGGATGACTCCCCCGCCGTTCATGGTCTCTTCGACGGCGCCGCCGGAATAAGCAATGACCGGGATGTTCATGTAAAAGGCCTCCAGGAGCGGCACCCCGAACCCCTCATGTTCGCTCATGCTCAAAAAGACATGCGCCGCCTGATAAAAAGCAAGGAGCTCCGCAAAATCTATATGTCCGCTGAAATGGACGTCCATGAGGTTTAGTCGTGCTACGAGCTCTTGGAGTGAAGAAAAATATCGCTCCAGCCCCCGGTAGTCCCCGGCCAGGATAAGCTGGGAGTCCGGGTTGAAGTATTTTTTGTAGAGATAATAGGTCTTGATGATGTCTTCGAATTTCTTGTTGGGGATCAAGCGGCCGACAAAAAGCAAGGTCGTTTTGCCGTTGTCGAAGAGGCTCCTCGTGACGGGGTCCCCCGGCCGGTCGAATTTGCTGAAATTCATCAGAATCGGGAGCACGCCCGTCGCCTTGTACCCGACCGCCTGGAGCTCCCGGCGGTTGAACTCGGAATCTCCCACGGCCAGGTCGACCTTGTCCACGAACAGGTTGATCTCCAGCCGTCCCTTGTAGCATTCGCGGGCCAGGATGCGGTGGGCATCCACGAAATATTCGTGGGGGGTGATGTTGTGATAGATCATCATCTTCCTGTCCGGCACGCGGAAAAAGAGCTTCGAGACGGGCGAGCCGATGGAAAAATGGAAGATGACGACATTGTCGGGAGCGCTGCACTTCTTGTAATCCCGGTAATCCCTGACATGCCCGGCCGACCTGGGATCATACAGCTTGACGAAGATCTCCGACCGGAAGCCCCGCTCCTGGAGCACGCTTTGGATCTCGAGCATCTCATCCGAGATGGCATCGCCGTAGCTGAGGGATGTGGCGAATTGATGGATGTCCATTAAGGTTTCGCTCCCAGCCGGTTGAGGATGGAGAGATACTTCTGCTCGATGATTTCCCAAGTGTAGTTTTCAAAATAATATTTGCGCCCGTTGGCGCCCATGGCCCGGCTGAGGGGCGGCGAGGCCAACAAGAGTCTCAAGGCTTCCCGGAACTCCGGATAATTTTCATAATACAGGCCGCCGTTCGACCTCAGGCACTGCCCCTTCAAGACCTCGCATTTGGCATTGGCCAGGACCGGTTTTCCCATGGCCCAGGCCTCAAGAGTCACCATGGACAGGCTTTCATAGAAGGACGGCATGACCAGGAGCTCGGCCCCGCTCAGGGCATCGAACTTGTCCTGTTCCGGCAAATATCCGAGGTGATGGATATCCGGGTGGTTGGGGATTTTCAAGACCGATTTTCCGACGAGGACGAGCTTGAGGGGGGTCCCGACATCCTCTTTGAACCAAAGGAAATATTCGAACAGCTTGTGACAGCCTTTGTTTTCATCGATCCTGCCGATATAGATCATATAAGGACCCGGGATGCCGTAGGCTTGGCGGAAACGTTCCGCCGATGCCGCCGGGGGCAGCTCCGTCCCTACGCCAACGACCAAGTCTGGGACATCCTGATTCTGAGACAGCGTTTGGATCATCCGGCGCTCTTCCTCCGAGTTATAGACGAAAGCCCGCGGGTGTGGATCCCCCAATAGGAATGATAATAGCGGTAGCTGAAAAAGATGAAGAAATCGTAATCGCGCTCGTGCTTTTGGATAAAACGGATGAGCGAGGGCGATGTCGGGCCTTCTTCTTCGAGCCAGGCCAGCTCGTCTTTCTCCGTGTGCTCATCGTTGAGGATGTGGTTTTGGATGCGCCCAAATTTTTCCGGGTTGCGCGGCCTGGCGACGGAAAAGCGGCGGACGGGAATGCCGTTGACGACCTCCTCCCCCTCGGGATAGTGGTCGCGCCAGGTGATATAATCAAACGCCCGGCTCGTCAGGACCTCGACCGGGCCATACTTCTGCATATGCTCGGCCACCCACCGGCAGTGGAGCTCGGCCCCCCCATTGATCTCCAGGCCGTAGCGTTGGACGACAAAGGCGATCTTCATTTGACGACGTGCTTCTCCAGCGTTTTCTCCCGTTTCTCAAGGAATTCCAGGTCTTTTTGGAGGATCCGCGCTTTGGTCTTCAGGCCGTCGTGTTCGATGCTGAGCTTGGTCAGCTCGACTACGATGTTGTGGCTCAGGTTATGGAGGAGCTTGATATACTCCATGCTCTGATCCAAATCCTCGAGCCTCTGGTAAAGAAAATCGATCCGGCGGTTCGTCTCATGGAGGTTTTTATTGGTGAGATTGAGTTCCTCATGAAGAGGCAGGGCAAAAAGCCGGATGACCGGAAAAAAGGGGGCCATGAGCTTTAAGACCTTCCCCTTGATCTTTTCCTTGAAGCCGGCGGGCGGGCCTCCGCCGCCCGGCCCGGAAGCGGCACCGCCGGGCTGGCCGGCAGAGACATCGTTTTGCGGCGTCTCCGACCTCGATGGGGCCGGAGGACGTTCGGCCGCGGCCTTTTTCACCTGTTCCATGATCCGGGAGACATCCACATGTTGGTAATCGATCTCGACGGCATGGAGAGTCTCAGGACTATTTTGTTCTTGTCTTTCCATCAATGCCTCCTCGATCCCCCCAAGAGGAAAAGATTTTCTTGTTTTCTGTCATAAATTTTCTGAATGGCCGGCCCGGCAGGACCAGGGTTTCCCGGAGAAGAGAAAGAGATGCTTGTCCTATTAATCATTCGCTCTTTTTTTAAAGAGATGGCTGTCATAAACGCTCTGGACATCCTGGATGTCCGGCAGAGGCCGGAGCCTCATCTCTTCGATCTCCCGCACCTCGCGCTCGGTCAAGAGCCCTTCATTAATCTTGTCGGCGACCCGCGCCTCGATGTCGGTCAGGAGTTTCTTCACCTCGGTTTCCGCCAGGCATTTGATTTCGAGAAAATCCGGCATGGTCATCCTTTCCTTTCCCTGGGCTTTATCGAATATACCCCAGGGCCCTGAGCTGATCTTCGAGCTCCTTGGTCATTTTGGTCTTGGCCGCCTGCCGCGGTCGGGCATTCCTGAAGAGGCTATCCATCTGGGCGGTCAAGCGCCTGGCCAATTCCGCCTGTGTATTGGCGATATTCTTTTTCTCCGCAGGGTCCTCGCGGAGATCATAAAGTTCGACGGGAGACGTTTGCGGAGGGGGATAAAGATAAAAAGTCAGCGCCTTCGGGCTGAAGACCTTGTTGAGGATAAGCTTCATTTTTCCGTCATTCAAGGTAATCCTATGGGAAGTATTGGTATCCGTGACATGGCTCTTTCGGTCGGCAAAAAAGACCCGGTCGTCCCGGCTCTCCCCTTTTAATAGAGGATGAAGGCTCCTCCCGTCCAGCCCCAAGTTCTTATCGTCGATCCCCATCTCTTCTAGAATGGTCGGCATCAGGTCGACCTGGCTCACAATCGGTTCGATTCTCTTTCCCCGGAATTTCGAACCGGGGAATTTCATGATCAGCGGGACCCTCAAAAGCTCGTTGTACAAAGTGTGTCCGTGCTCCCAACCGCCGTGGTCGAAAAACTCTTCTCCGTGGTCGCTGGTGACAATGACCAGCGTCCGGTTATAGAGGCCCAGTTGTTTGAGCCGGGAGAGGAGGGGCTTGATCAGCCGCTCATCTGTGTAGCGGATCTCACCGTCATAGAGGCCGATGAAATCCTGTCGTTCCTGTTCGCTAAGAGGCTTGAAGGTTCCCTCTCGTCCTCCCAAATAATCCAGGATTTTGACTTTTTGGAGCTGGGAATCATGGCCCAGGAATTCAGAGCTATAAGGGGCAGGGCAGTCGTAGGGGCTGTGGGGCTGATATGTGTGGACGAACAGGAAAAAATTTTTGTCCTGATTCTGCCCGATCCATTCGGAGACGGACTGGAATGCCCGCTCGGCCGCATCGGGCACGGAAAAATCCCCTTGCCTCTCGCTGAAGCTGTCGAACCCTTTGGAAAATCCGTAGCGGGAACCGACATACACCCCGCCCGTAAATGCGGCAGACGTGAGCATGGATGCATGCGAGGGAAGAGTCCAGGCGGAGGTGGAAAAAGTGTTAAGGAAGACAGCGCTGTCCTGAGCCAAAGAATCGAGGGCGGGGCTTGTCTCTCTCGTGTATCCATAAGTACCCAGATGGTCGGCCCTCAAGGTGTCGATGGAGACCAGGATGACATTCGGCCTTTGGCTGGCACGGCTGTAAAGGACGGGATTGTACCAGTAAACAAAGGCGCTTTCCGCGCCCGTCGTCATGAACGAAAGGCGCGCCTTTTCCAGCCTGTAGGGCAGGTCGACTTTATTCATCGAAAAATTCAAGGTGCGTGATTCTTGCCGGGGAGGCAGCATCAAATTTTTTTGAAATATTGTCTTTCTTCTCCCTTTCATCTCCAGAACGATGATAAATTCCACGCCCTTCTCTCCATCGGCCGCGAGCGCCTGAGTCCTCTCGGAATTCTGGTCCCGGACGATCCCGATGCCAAAATCCAGGACGCCGTCTTTGGGAAGGATCACATCAAAGACAAACTCGCTCTTCGGCGGTGAAAAT
>JAPKZH010000506.1 GCA_026393905.1 Candidatus Aminicenantota bacterium | reverse complement strand
TCAGCAGGCTCGTCAGGAATTCCCATCCCGTCATCTCTTCATAGAAAGCGTCCTGCTCCGGGCAAAAGCCGATGCGCACGTACAGATCGTAGTTGTTCCTGATCGTCCGGCCTTGGATCATCGCCTGGCCGATACTGGGCTTCATCTGGCCGGTCAGGAGTTTCAGAAACGTCGACTTCCCGGCGCCGTTGGGACCCAAAAGCCCGGTGATTCCCGATTCGATCTCGAGGGTGACATCGGACAGCCCGAGGATATTCCCGTACCATTTGCTGAGGTTCTTGGTCTCGATGACGGCCGTCATTTGATGACCTCGACACCCCTGGCTTTTTTCTTCAAGACAAAGCCTGACAGGATGCATATGGCCAGCAGGATGAGCAATGAATACAGCCAGGGGACATCAAAAGGCGCTTTGACTTTGAACAGGGCCGCTCCCACTTGTTGGAGGTTGCCCTTGATCGAGATCAGGGCAAAATAGGGATTGTGAAAAATGCCGTAAAAGATCCCGAAGAAGACGTCCGAAAATATGTAGATCAAGATGAGCAGGATGGATACGTAACGCCGGTTTTTGCTCAATGACGAAACGAGCAAGGTATAGAAAGAAAAGAAGAGTGTGAGGGCCAAGGAATAGAGGACGACCGAGAAAGGAAGCCATGGATAAGTCGTCAGGAATTTGAAGCTGCCGGCAAAAATGAGCTTCATGATGATAAAAATGAGCCCTGGGACGAGGGTCAGGAACATCAGGAAAAAGAAGATGGTGAATACTTTGCCCAGAAAATAATCCTTCTTATGGAGCGGCCGGGCAAAATACAGCTGGAGAGCATTATATTTCAGGTCATCGGCGATGAGGCCCGCCCCGCCGATGACCATGATGATGACCATCATGAAGAGCAGAAAATCGCCGGTGAAATAGGTCCGGAAATAGGCTGGGTTGACCTCTAGGAAACGGTTGGATCCTCTCAACATGAACTTGAAGTCCTCGAGCCTCTCCGAAATATAGATCCCGGCCAGGTAAAAGAAGGCCGGGATCAAAGAGCCAAAAAAGGCGAATTTAAAGCCTTTCTTTTTGAAGGCCAGGCGGACGGCCAGCCGGGTGATCGGCCACCAGGCAAATTTCCGGTTGATGAAGGTCCCCTGCCAGTGGGCGTATCCTTTATCGGAGATCGGCATCAATCCACTCCTACGGTCTGGGCGAAGAGATCCTCGAGCGAAGTCTGACTCTTGATGAAATAGCGGATCTGGACTTGCTCCTGGTCGGCCAGCCGGAAGATCTCTTTGCGGTCGAGGTTGGCCGGCATATAGACTTTGAGGAGCTGGTCTTCGGTCTCCTCCACCTTGCAGCCTTCCTCTTGCAATTTCCGGACAAGTCGATCCGTTTCGCCCTTGGCCTTGATCTCGTACAAGCTGTACCGGATCTCCTTCAAAGCGCTGATGGCGCCCTGGGCGGCCACCTTTCCTTTGTTCAAAATCACGACATAAGAGCAGGTGTATTCGATATCTGTGAGGATATGGGAAGAGATGAGAACTTGGATGTCTTTTTTTGAGGAGATATCTTTGATGAGCTCGAGGATTTCGTTCCGTCCCTGCGGGTCGAGGTTGCTGGTCGGCTCGTCGAGGAACAGGAGCTTTGGATCATGGACGAGCGCCTGGGCCAGCTTTAGGCGCTGTTTCATGCCGGCCGAATATGTCTCAAGAAGACGGTAGCGGGATTCTCCCAGACCGACATAGAAAAGGACATCGTGGGCTCGTTTCATCGCCTCCTGCCGCGGCATTCCCGAGAGCTCGCCGAAATAGGCCGTGAACGCCACGGCATCCATGCCGGGAATGAGGCAATCTCCCTCGGGCATGTAGCCGACCGAGCGCCGGATCAGAAACTGTTCCTGACGGATGTCGTAGCCAAGGACTCTTCCCTGGCCGCGGTCGGGACGGAGAAAGCCCAACAAAACCCGGAGCAGCGTGCTTTTTCCGGCCCCGTTGGGGCCGAGCAGGCCGCAGGCGCCTTCGGCGAGCTGGAGGTCCACGCCGTCGAGGGCCGTGATCTTCCCGTAATTGAAGTGGATGCCTTTGAGCTCGATATTCATCGAATCTTCATTCTCTATAAATTACGTAACTTCGTCAATAAAGTTTCAAGATATGGTTCTCTTCCATTCCCTGTGGGGAAAATTTGTCTGGGAAACGATCCGGAGACGGCCTCGCTCCCCATCCGGGTTTTTCACGCCGTTCCCGAGCCCTCCTTCTCGGCGGCTCAGAACTCGCTTCCCGGCCTCGATTTTACGGACGTTCGCCGGGAAGCTCAGACAACTTCGCCGGCCGGCTTCTTCCGAGCCGGC
>JAPKZH010000365.1 GCA_026393905.1 Candidatus Aminicenantota bacterium | reverse complement strand
GCCGTGAGTCTCGCCGGTGAACTTCCACCCGGCCGGGTCGTCTCCCGTCGGCGTTTCGCTCTTTAGCACGTGCAACCGCGGGCCCTTGAACAGGACCTGCGTGTTCGCGGCCAGTCCCCACATCAGCTCGCCGCTGACGCGTTCGTAGGCGAGTTCGCAGCCGTCGCCGCGGAGATAAACGACGGACGCGCCCGAAAGGTATCGGTCTTTTTCTTCGGCGATATCCGCCGGCCGTCCCAACTTCCATTTCTCAGTTGCGTGAGGTTTGAACGGCAACCGGAAGCTGTTCACGGACCGCCCGCCGTCGAAAAACCGGAGCTCAAGCATATCATCCGGCCCGGCTTCGGCCGGAATAACGATCGTACCCTTCGACTGCGGCGGCACATCCGGCCGAACCGTCCCCTTTTTTCCGGCAACCGCCCAGCGCCATTCATAGATGGCGAGGTTCTCGAACACGTTCTGGTTGAACACAGGGACCCGCACCGGACCGGGCGCGAGCGGCGCCGTCGGGATCTGCGCGGGTGAATAGACCTGCCGGGAGAGCTCCCATTCAGGCCTCGGCCGCCGCCAGCCGTCCACCATTCCCCAGACAGTGTCTCCGACATATCCGTGCCCCGGCCCACCGTAAATGGATTCCGTGTACCGGATTTTGGGGAGGTCGCGGCGCCCGTTTTCGATGCCGCGGCCGGGAATCAGAGCGGCATCATCAACCCAGGCCCAGATCATCGTCCCGACCTGATTCTCCGTCTCGAAACAGGCGCGGATGACGTCCAGGACGTTTGTCACCCAGTAGTCGTGCATCCCGGGGTCGATCTCGAGGCTGTAAGCGAGGTCGCCCCAGCCGTGGAAAACGGTCTGGCACTCGTCCATAAATACCGGCTTGGCCACGCCGGCCATCTTGCGGATAAATTCATGGAGGTTCGTCGGGTGATGATGGACGACCATGTCCGCCTTGTCGTTCTCGGGCGCGTAAGTGCCGCTCGACGGCCGACTGGGATCGACTTTCTTAATGTACTGCTGGGTAATCTGAAAGAGTCGCGTGTAGTTGCTCTCATTACACATCGACCAGTAGACCACGGACGGATGATTGCGGTCGCGCTCGACGAATGAGGCGTAGATCCCCACGTAGAGAGGGACGTCCCGGAGGTCGTCCGTGTCGGCCCAGCAGGCCGGGCCCTCGTCCTCGATATAAAGCCCGATCCGGTCGGCGAACTCGGGGGTGTGCGGGTGCGGCGGATAATGCGAGGTCCGGATGGCATTGAGGTTCGATCCCTTGATGAGCCCGAGGTCCTTCTCAACGAGCGCCGGCGAGATCGCCCGGCCGTCCACCGGATCGGCGCAGTGCAGGCAGACGCCGAAGAGCTTGACGGCCTTGCCGTTGATCGTGAATCGCTTGCCGTGGACTTCCATCTCCCGGAATCCGACGGGCGATTCGATCGACAACCCGTTATACGAGACATCCAGAGTGTAGAGGCGAGGGCGTTCGGCCGTCCATGGCTCCGGATTCTCGACATGCACCCGGAGCGGAACCGTCTTCTCCTCCCAGGACGTGAGAGATACGGATGTTGTCTCGGTCTTGACGACCCGGCCGTCCGGATCCTTTAAACGGACGGTCAGCCTCCCGTCGCCGACCGGGGAGTTCTGGGCGTTAGCCACGGTGGCGTTCACGGCGAGGTCCGCGTTCCGATATCCGCTGTCATAATCCACGGCCCAATTGACACGGGAGACATGGGCCGGCTCGACGGCAAACACCTCGATCGGCCGCCAGATCCCGGCGACCTCGAAGTAGGCGTAGACGCTCATGTTGTCGATTCGGGCGGCCGGCGAACGCCCCCAGACGAAAACGTCGAGGGTGTTGTCCCCGCCGAGCTTAGCGGCATCGGTCAGGTCGAACTCCACGGGTGTCGCGCCGCCGTCGTGACTCCCGATACGGACGCCGTTGAGCCACGCTTCGCACTTGCTGTAGATGCCGTCGGCGCGGAGCTTGATGTGCTTGCCGCGCCAGGCCTTCGGCACGTCGAACACCTTGCGCATCACGGCCGTTTCGCTCTTGGCTCGGAAACCCTTCATTTCCCAGTTAGAGGGCACGTCAATGGGCCGCCATCCCGGCGCGGTCCTCCAATCCGCCGGCGGGTCCAGGAGGATCTGCCATGGGCCTTCCAGGGAACGGCGGCCGGCCTTGGGGCGGGCCGTGAGGCGGAGCGGGATGTCGGCCGCATCGACCGCTGTTTTGTGGCCCCGCGCATCGGCCGTTACTTTGCCGCGGACGTTGAGCGGTGTGTCGACGGCGAAGAAGCCGTTCTCGCCTGTTGTGGCGGTGCGCGTCCACGAATCCCCGGAAATGGTCACGATCTCACCCGGAAGCCCTGTGCTGCCGATATCCTTCGACACCGTTCCGATGATGCTGCCGCGGGAATCACCCGAGACGACGATATCGACCTCCTTCGCCATCCGGTCTAAGACGTCCCGGTCACCGTAGATTTCGACCTCGAAAAACGCCGGACCGCCCTCGGGAGTCGGCGTGAGGTTGGCGAGGCGGAGCGAACGGGTGAGGCTGGTCGGCACGGGCAGGGCGATGCGGCGGAGCCGCGGCAGCCCCGGGGAACCGAGATGGGCCAGTTTCTTCCATCCCGCCTGCGTCGCGATCTCGACATCGAACGAGGCGAGGTACGGGCCCGTCGGATATAGGACGACACCTGAGACCGTTTGGGCGGAGGGCCAGTCGAAGCGAAGCCATTCGCCGGCCTTGGCGCCGAGTTTGACACTCCACGACGTCTTCGGGTCGCTGTCATTGAGCTGCTGGACGGGGAATTCGGGACGCGACGATGACGCCGCGGCCTTGGCCAGCGGGGCGATGTTTCCTTTGACGGCGGTAGCCGCAACCGGGGACATGGCTAAAACGAGCAATAGGGTGGAAAGGAAGCTGAGAGCTTCGACCAGCCTCCGGCGTGCTGCGGCGGCGGCGCCGGGACAAACGCAGAAAAATGAGGAAAAAGAATTATCAGAAGTCAGTTTTTTAGAATCCATTGAGAGATCTCCTGAATAGCGGTTCCTTCCCCGACGAATCTTCCCTCTTGACCATGCCGGAAATATACTGGCGCCCGCGCCGCCAGGTCAACAACTCTCCTCATTTGAAGGATGCGCTTCGTTCAAAGTATCCCCAGAACAAGGACGAATCCCGCCATCAACAGGCAAATGGGGATTAACAGTCTCAGGCTTTTTTGAATGGTCGCGCCTTTGGCTAGATTTCCGATGGCTTTCGGCACCACGACTCCGCCAAGCATGGCTCCCGCGAAAACGACTCCGAAAACGCTGCCGAAATTGGCCGGGTGCTTGGAATAGAGGATGCCGACCGTCGTCGGAAAACAGGGCGCCAGCATCAAGCCGGCCAGCGTGGCCAGGACAGGGACATACGATGCCTTTTTAGCGACGGCCATGCCGAAGATAATCGCCGCCGAAACCAGCATGACGCCGCCGATGATCCTGCTGCCGTATTGGGTAATGGACGGGACTTGGCTGGTTATCAACCTGCCGGCCATCATGGCTATGGCAAAGAAAGACAGCATTCTCTGGGCCTTGGCATCAACGGCGCCTTCGTCATAGTTCGAACGGGCCCGGCTGAACATCTCCTTAGCGTAAGGCGTCAGCCAATTGCAGAACGACGTTTCGATACTGCTGTAAAGCAGAAGCACGATCGCCCCGACCAATACGACCGGTTGGGCCAGAAGAGATACGGCCTCGCGAAGAATAAAACCGGCCGCTGCTTTTGGGTATACAGCCATAATCGCCGGCGCCACGGGTATCAGGATCAGAAAGCCGAGCAGCGAAACGGTTTTTTGATACGTCGTTTTTCGGAATAAAAAGCTGACGATGAGGGGCGTCAGAAAAAGGCCCAGTCCGAAAAAGACGTTCCCCAGGTTGCTCGCTGCCGCCGGGTTTTTTCCGCCGAACAAGACCACGGGGATGAGCGTGTTCCCCGCGGTATTCAAAGCCATGGCGCCAGAACCCAGCAGGAAGCAGCAGAGAACGGTCGAGCCATATTTTTGACTCCGGGCCAGCAGAAAAATGGACAAGGAAGCAGCCGAGAAACCGAAAATAGCAACGGGCTTGTAGCCGACTTTATCCGTAATCACGCCGATGATCAGCGACAGGATGAGACAGGTGAACATATAGTACGAAATCAGAGTCCCAAACCTGCCCCGGTCGATGGCCAGCCTCGGCATCAGTTTGACGCCGATGGAGCCGAACAGTGAAAAACACATCCCCAGCCCGAAAACGCACGATAATGCCACGATGTTGACCATATCAAATCCCCTTTTTCTTAGGATGAAACGGGGTCACCGCTTTTTCTCGAACACCGAATCAAATGCCGCTTGGGACGGCGCGATGTCCATTTTACGGACGAATTCCAAAGCTTCTTTGGCGCCCTGCTCCCGCTTCATGCCGCTGTCTTCCCACTCAACGGAAAGCGGCCCTTGATAGCCGATATGATTCAAGGCGCGGATGATTTCCTCAAACTTGACGCCGCCGCGACCGAGAGAACGGAAATCCCAACTGCGGTCGGGATGGCCGAAATTAAGATGGGAGGCCAAAATGCTGCTTCGGCCGTTGAGCTGCAGCGCGGCATCCTTCATATGAACATGGTAAATTCTGTCGGAAAATTCCCTCAAAAACAGCACGGGGTCGACAAGCTGCCAGTATAAATGGCTCGGGTCAAAATTGAACCCGAACGTCCGTCTGTCGCCCAGGGCCCGCAAGGCCCGCCGGGCGGTAATAATGTCAAAGGCGATCTCCGTCGGGTGGACTTCAAAGGCGAATTGGACACCGCAGTCGTCGAAGACGTCGAAGATGGGATTCCAC
>JAPKZH010000315.1 GCA_026393905.1 Candidatus Aminicenantota bacterium | reverse complement strand
GCGGACTGGATGAGTCCGGCCTCGATCGCGCTGAGACAGAGTTCCTGGACGGCTTTCTCTGTTTTGAGGTCGATGGCCGGCGGCGTCCCTTTTTCTTCGTTAAACAAAACCTTCAGATATTCCGAGCCGCCCAACTCTTCTTTGTTTTCTCCGAGGAGCACGATCGCCTGTCCTTCTTTCTTAAAGCCCGGCGTTACGGCCTTTGTAAAATCCCTGATCAGGCCGACAATACCGAGCACGGGCGTCGGATAAATTGATAAACCTTCGGTGTCATTATAAAAACTGACGTTCCCGCCGGTCACGGGAATGGCGAACGCGTTGCAGGCTTCGGCCATCCCCTCGGTCACTTCCTTGAACTGTCCCATGATTTCGGGTTTTTCGGGGTTGCCGAAGTTCAAGCAGTTGGTCACGCCGACCGGCCTGGCTCCCACGCAAGCTAAGTTGCGGCAGGCCTCGGCCACGGCCGCGATCGCACCGCTCCTCGGGTTGAGATACGTATAGAGAGAATTTCCATCCAGCTTCATGGCCACGGCCTTCTTGGTATTCTTGATCCTCAACACGGCCGCGTCCGCTCCTGGAAGTAGCATAGTATTGGTCAGGACTTGGTGATCGTACTGACGATAGACCCATTCTTTATCGGCGATGGTGGGTGCAGCGAGAAGTTTTAAGAGCGTTTTGCCGTAATCCCTGGGCAAAGGATATTTGTTCCATGAGAATTCCTGCTTCGGTCGCGCAGGCTCCCGAAATTCCCGCTGATAAACAGGGCAGAGGTCGACGATCGCCGCCACGGGAACGTCGACAACTATGTCTCCTTTAAACCAGACTTTGAGCTTTCCGCCTTCGGTCACCTTGCCGATTTCGACGGCGTCCAGGTCCCATTTGGCGAAGACGTCCTGGACAGCTTTCACTTTCTCTTTTTTGGTAACGATCAGCATCCGCTCCTGCGATTCCGAAAGCATGATCTCGTAAGGATTCATGCCCTCTTCGCGCTGGGGGACAAGGTCGAGGTCGATCTCGATGCCGGTTCCCGATTTAGCGGCCATTTCGGATGTCGAGCAGGTGAGCCCGGCCGCGCCCATGTCTTGGATGCCGACGATCAGTTCTTTGGCCATGACTTCCAGGCAGGCTTCGAGGAGGAGCTTTTCTTTGAATGGGTCCCCGACCTGGACATTCGGCCTTTTGTGTTCCGTCTCTTTGCCGAATTCCGCCGAGGCCATCGTGGCGCCATGGATTCCGTCACGGCCCGTCTTGGAGCCGACGTAGAGAACGGAATTTCCGACGCCTTCGGTTTTCGCGTAGAAAATCTTATCCTTCTTGGCGACTCCCAGGCAAAAGACATTGACCAGCGGATTCAGGGAGTAGCAGTCATTAAAATAGACTTCGCCGCCGACGGTCGGCACGCCCATCGAATTGCCGTATGAAGAAATGCCTGCGATGACGCCGTCCATGATAGATTTATTTTTAGGCAGCGTCAGAGGGCCGAACCGCAAGGAATCCATGATGGCGATCGGCCGGGCGCCCATCGTGAAGATGTCGCGCAGAATGCCGCCCACCCCGGTCGCCGCTCCCTGGAAGGGCTCGATGAAGGAGGGGTGGTTGTGGGACTCGATCTTGAAGACGATGGCCAGTCCGCCGCCGATGTCGATGATGCCGGCGTTTTCGCCGGGCCCCTGGATGACGTGCTTTCCCTGGGTCGGCAGTTTCTGGAGATAGAATTTGGAGCTTTTATAACTGCAGTGCTCCGACCACATGGCCGAAAAGATGCCCAGCTCGGTCAGGTTCGGCTCGCGGCCGATGAGGCTGACGATGAGGTCGTATTCGGCCTGGGTCAGGTTGTGATTATCAAGGATTTTTTTATCGATCATTTTTTTGTCATTGTTTCACAATCATCGATTTAAAAATAACCAGGCCGTCGCAGCTTCCAAGCAGAGCTTCCGACGCCCGTTCGGGGTGGGGCATCAAGCCCATGACGTTGCCCCGTCGGTTCATCAGCCCGGCAATACAATTCAGAGAGCCGTTGACATTGGCCTCCTCGCTGAGCCGCCCTTTTTCGTCCGTGTAGCGGAAGACGACCTGCTTGTTCTTTTCGATTTCCTTCAGGACATCCGGCGGCGCATAATAGCTGCCGTCGAAATGGGCAATCGGGATTTTGAGGACCTGCCCTTTTTTCCCTTTGTGGGTAAATCCCGTCTTGTCGTTTTCGACCCGGATATGGACGAATTGGCAGAGGAATTTAAGATTTTTGTTCCTCAGCATGGCGCCCGGAAGGAGGCCCAGCTCGAGGAGCACCTGGAAGCCGTTGCAGATGCCTAGCACGAGTCCGCCTTTGTCGGCAAATTCCTGGACTTCCTGCATGAGAGGGGAGAACCGGGCGATGGCCCCGGACCGCAGGTAGTCGCCGTAGGAAAACCCGCCCGGAAGGACGACGCAGTCCACGCCCCCAAGGTCATGGTCCTTGTGCCAGAGATATGTTGTCGGCTGCTTGACGATATCCTTCAGGGCATAGAACGTATCAAAATCGCAGTTGGAACCCGGGAAGACGACGACTCCGAATTTCACGTTCGTTATTCCTTATTTAATAGATTTCTCATCGCCCCAAGTCTTTCTTTCTCAAAGGTGGGAAAGAAGATGAATTTTTTCCGTTTCATTCTTCGATGATCTGCCAGGAAAATTTTTCGATGATGGGATTGGCCAAGACTTTGTCCGCAAATTCGGGCACGACTTTTTCCACCTCCGACCGGGGGATTTCCTTGAGGTCGATCTCGAAGACTTTGCCCTGCCGGACGTCCTTGATGAAACCATAGCCCAGGGTATGGAGGGCATTTTTGACCGTCTGCCCCTGGGGGTCGAGGACGCTGTTCTTGAAAGAGACAAGAATTCTAACTTTCATGGCCGAGGACCCTTTCAAATATATAATCGATTTTTTCGAGGTACGGCTTGAGGGAGAAACATTTCCCGATTTCCTCCCTGGTGAGTTGCTTTTGAATGTCCGAATCGGCTAGGACGAGCACCTTGAAATCGAGGTTCTCATTCCAAGCCCTGAGAGTGTTTCGCTGGACGAGCTGGTAGGCCTCTTCGCGCGTTAATCCTTTCCGGGTGAGGGCCAGGAGTACGCTCTGGGAAAAGATCAGGCCGCGCGTAGCCTGGATGTTCTTCTCCATCCGGTCCGGATGGACGACCCAGTTTTTGATGATGTCGGTCGTCTCGGTCAACATGTAATCCGTGAGAATGAAGGAATCCGGGAAAATAATCCTCTCGGCCGATGAATGGGAAATATCCCGCTCGTGCCAGAGGGCGATATTCTCGAGGGCGACATGCAGGTTGCCGCGGATGAGTCGGGCCAGTCCCGAAATGCGCTCGCAACGGACAGGATTCTTTTTATGGGGCATCGAGGAGGAGCCCTTCTGACCCTTGGTGAATGGCTCCTCAAGCTCCAAGACTTCGCTTTTCTGAAGATGGCGGATCTCCATCGCGAATTTCTCGAGCGAGGCGGCGATGAGGGCGAGAACGCCCATGACTTCGGCGTGGCGGTCGCGCTGGAGGACCTGTGTCGAAACCTTGGCCGGCTCCAGCTTAACTTTTTTTAGGGCAAAGACTTCCACCCTCGGGTCGAGGTGGATATAGGTTCCGACCGAGCCCGAGACCCGGCCGACGCTGATGACATCGATGGCCCGCTCGACGCGTGCCAGATGACGCTTGATCTCTTCGTACCAGACGAGCACTTTGAAACCGAAGGTGACAGGTTCGGCATGGACGCCGTGCGTCCGGCCCATGCAGACGCTTTTCTTATGCTTGACCGCTTCTTTTTTCAGGACTTTTTTGAGCTCGGCCAAGCGGTTCTGGATCTTTTGGAGCGATTCCCGGATGAGAAGAGAGAGCGCCGTATCGACGATGTCGTAAGACGTGAGACCGATGTGGATAAAGCGGGAGTCCTCACCGACCTTTTCCGCCACGGAGGAGAGGAAGGCGATCACGTCGTGCTTGGTGACTTTTTCGATCTCTTCGATGCGTTTGACGTCGAAGCCCGCCTTGGCCTTGATCCGCTTGAGGGCCGGCGCCGGGATCTTGCCCAGCTTGGCCCAGGCTTCGCAGACGGCGATCTCGACGTCGAGCCATTTGCGGTATTTGTTGTCCTCGGTCCAGATGATCCCCATCTCCGGGTTGGTGTATCGTTCGATCATGAGGAATAATCCCTCCCAAAGGAAGGTCAAATCATATCAACAATTGGGAGGGCGGTCAACTCGGGAGGAGCCGCTTTTTTTAAAATATGATAAGATAAAACTGTTTAATAAGAGTCTTCATGAACGGGCAATCCAAGAAAAAAAAGAAGGCTGATCATGGCCAAAGACAATGAACCTCATCCGATGCAATGCCCCCGCTGCGAAGCCGGGCTTCAATACGTAGGAACAAAGAAATTCCACGAAGGAAGCCGCGGTTGGGGATTCTGGCTGGGAGACTTGGGCGAGCTTTTTACCCACCGGGAACATTTTGATATCTATATGTGCCCAAGGCGCGGCCGGGTCGAATTTTTCGTCGACGGTGTCGGCGAGGAGTTCCGCCCCCATTAATCGAGGTCCAAGCTTCACAATTGACAAAAAGACAAACGCCAAGATGGCTCGGGAATGAAAGAAGATTGGTCCCGGCATGAATATTATCAAACGTGCAGCTTTGATCCCGCCGATGGATCCTGCGTATCCCCAAGGAATCTGCTGAAATATTGTCTAATTTCATGAATGACAAGATGGAAGAGTTCGGCGATGAAGGCCTGGTGGAGCTTGCCAAGAAAGGCAACATTGATGCCTTTGCAGAGCTGGCCCGGCGGTTGCAAGAGAAGGTCTATCACACGATTTTCGGCATGACGCGCAATCATCAGGACGCCGACGACCTGACCCAGGAGACATTCATGTACGCTTACAAGGCGCTCGACGGATTTAAGCAGAAGTCCAGTTTCTATACCTGGGTCTACCGGATCGCCGTGAATCTGACGTTGAATCATTTCAAGAAGAAAGGCAGGGAGAAGGGGCGCGAGGATTTCGAGGACAATGCCTCGGTGTTCGACAAGGCGGCCTACACGGACCTGTCTCCGGAGGGAGATTCGCTGAAGAAAGAGCTCAAGGAGAAGCTGGATGAGGCAATCGCCTCTCTCCCCTTGGCCTACCAAGCGGCTTTCAACCTGGTCGTCTTCCAGGGAATGTCCCACGGTCAGGCGGCCGAAATTCTCGGCTGCTCGGAGAATACGGTCTCCTGGAGGATGCACAAGGCCAGGAAGATGCTCCAGGACAGGCTCAAGCCTTATTTTTCAAGAGGGCCATCATGAGATGTAAGAAAATCGAAAAATGGATCTCGGACGGAATGGACGGAAAATTGTCTGCCGAAAAACGGACGATCCTGGAATCCCATATCGCCGCCTGCGCTTCGTGCCGGGCCTATCGGGAACGCCTAGAGGACATCCAAACGGAATCCCAAAGCCTTCTCCGCCCTGAGCGAGCTCCCGCCTACTGGCAGGAATCCATCTCCAGGCTAAAGGCCGGACTCGGAGCTGGAAAAGGGGCTGCGGCCAAGATCAAAGAGATTCGATCGCCCTCATTTTTGTCCAAATGGACGTGGGCTTGGGCGGGGGCCGCAGCTCTTGTTGTCGTGGCCTTCGGGCTCTATTTCATCCTATCCGGCCCGAAAATCTCCCAGGAGATCATGGCCTTTTCCTTTGAAGATGCCATCACCCGGATTGACCAGGAGATCGGAAAAAATCCCGAGCTCGAGAAGGACTTGAATTCCGTCATCCAGGATTCAATCTTTGAGCACATCGGTGAAATCAACGAAGCGGCCAATCCTTTTCACTACGAGAATCCTCTTTTCCTCGAGAGCTTGAACGAAGAGGAACTCCAAGCCTTGGATTCGGCGATTAAGGATGAGCTGAAATTATAGGAGGCGACGCATGAAAATGAAAAAAATCGTTCTCATATTTTTGAGCGTGATGGTCTTGGGCCGTCTGACGTCTGTTTCCGCCCAGCCCACCGGGTGGCAAAATCGACAGAAAGTCCGGGAAAATCTGGTCACCCTAAGGCTCCTCCGCTTGACTCAAGCTTTGGACCTGACCGAAGAACAAGCAGCTAGGATCTATCCCGTGATCAACAGGATAGAAAAGGAAAAGGCGGATATCCAGAAACAGATGAGCGCCGATATCGCCGACCTCAGGCGGTTGGTTAATGAGCAGGCGCCCAGGGAAGCGGATATCGACGCAAAAAACAGAAAAATCAAAGCGGCTCGGGAGTCGATCAGGGTCAAAGACGTCGAACTCGACGAATTCCTCGAGAAAAACTTGACCACGGTCCAAAAGGCCCGATACCTGCTCTTCCAGATCGAATTCTATCGAGTGCTGAATGACCGCCTGGACCGGATGCGGATGATGCGCAACAAACCCCTCCCGGCCAAAAAAAAATAAAGATCTGCTCTTGACAAATATCTGAAATTTCTATAGGATATTTCTCGCTTCATTTTCTTGTATTCTGTGAGCTGTTACACAAAAATTTAAAGGTTGTAGAGAAAGAGTTTCTACGCACATAAACTTTTCTCTCGGGTTTCTTATCCTGGTGGTGGTTTTTTTCAAGCGGAGACGTTTTTTATGCCAGCGTAGCTCAGTTGGTAGAGCGGCTGATTTGTAATCAGCGGGTCGGGGGTTCAAGTCCCTTCGCTGGCTTGAGATAGCCGCTAAAGAGATTCCGTAGCGACGCAATACATCGCAGCCGATCCTATGTGATCAAGGCTTTGGGCAGGTACCAAAGTGGCCAAATGGGGCGGGCTGTAAACCCGCTGCGGGAACGCTTCGGAGGTTCGAATCCTTCCCTGCCCATATAAGCGGGAATAGCTCAGTTGGTAGAGCGTCGGCCTTCCAAGCCGTCGGTCGCGGGTTCGAGTCCCGTTTCCCGCTCTCTGCGAACATAAATCGGGCGCCCACGTAGCTCAGTCGGTAGAGCACATCCTTGGTAAGGATGGGGTCACCAGTTCGACTCTGGTCGTGGGCTTGGCTAAAATAGGCCGCCAAATCCAAGGAATAGGAGGTAAGGGATGGCAAAGGCGAAGTTTGAGAGGACGAAGCCGCATCTAAACATAGGGACGATTGGGCATGTGGACCACGGCAAGACGACGCTGACGTCGGCGATCACGAAGGTACTGCACA
>JAPKZH010000032.1 GCA_026393905.1 Candidatus Aminicenantota bacterium | reverse complement strand
TATTTCGGGCTGGCCCTCGATTATTTTTATCTTCGGGACATGGCCAATTCCGTAAAATGGATGCGCAAGGTCTCGGAAGTGGACCCCAACAAAGAAATTTCCGAGCTGTTCTATCCTAAGGGATTTACCCAGCTTTTCAATCAAGTCCAAAAAGAGCGACGGGAAAAGCTTCCGGCCGCCGGCGGCGAAGAGGCCCTTAAGAAAGAGGTCCCGGCGAAGGTCGCTGAAGAGAAAAAACCGATCCCGCAGGAAACCAGAAAAGAGGGAGCGCCGCCGGAAGCGGCGGCCAAACCTCCCGCCAGGCAGCCCGTTGTATCGCCCGAAAATGCCCAGCCTGTCCAGCCGGCGAAGGGCGGCCACTGGGAGGTCGGAGCTCACTATTCCATGTGGGGCCTGGATCTCATCAAGGGATTGTTCGAGAAATCTCTGACGGATAGGCTTGGAGAGGAAGTCCAGGATGAAGTGGTTAAACAGGTCCAGAACTTGCATGGAATCCTGGTCCAATCGAGCTATGCTCAGGAGCTGACCTTGGATACTTCCGGGTCCAATTACGGCCTCGAGATCCGCTATTATTCCCGGGGAAGGGCGGGGACATTCAGCTTCGGCCTGTCCTTCGAAAAGACGACCATCAAGCTGGCCGTTGCGGGCAAGGCCAGACAGGATTTCACAAACGGAAGCTACGCCGCCGCCAACGCAGAGGCGATGATCACGGCCAGCCCGTTCTCGACGAATTTCAGCTTTCGCTGGGACTTCAACTCGGGCCGTATGGTCACTCCGTACTTCGTGCTGGGCTTCGGCGTGGCCTCCCTCGACGGAGAGTACAGTTACGCCTGGTCGGGAGATTATCAACTGGGATCGAGCAAGGAGACGATCTCCGGAGAGTCGGAGACCGGCGACTTCGAGGCCCTTTCAACGCGGCTGGATTTCCAGATGCCAACGACCTTCATCCTTCTTCAATTGAATTTCGGGGTCAAAGTAGAGGTATATCCCAACGTCTGCCTTCTGGCCGAGGCGGGAATTTGGGATGGATTGATCCTTCGATTTGGCGCCGCCTACAGGTTCTAGCCTGAGGAAAGCTTCTCTCCTTTTAAAAGCCTCGGAAGCATCTCGAAATATGTGATTTTCTATCGGTGTCGGAATCGCCCCCCGGCCCCCTGGGGAACCAGTCCCGTCGGTTCCCCCCTCCGCTAGGGGGGCCTCAGGGGCGATTCCAACGCCTCTTTAAAATCACATATTTGGAAGTGCTTATAAAAGCCTTCGAATATTCGTCGCAATCCGTGTATAATATCAAGCTTGACCGTGCTAGACGGGGAGCTAGCGGTGCCCTGTTGCCCACAACCCGCTATAGTGGGGTCGAAGTCCTTGCCGAGGCCGGGCTCTTTCTGGTCCGTGTCCCTGTAAGTGGCGATGAGGGTTGGGGCCCTGAGCAAAGAGCTTCCTGTGAACCCCGTCAGGACCGGAAGGTAGCAGCGGCAGCAGGACGGCCTCTTGTGCTTCAGTCAGCCTTGCCTGAGTTAACTGCAGGGACAACGCAGGGAGAGAATGGTCGAAGCAGGGTGCACGGTCTTTGTTTAAAATCCGTAGCCCGAAATAAAAATTCGGAAAGGAGATCAGGATGAAAAGGATTCCCAGACTCTTGGTGATTTCAAGTTTCGCGCTGGCCATCCTGGCTGCGGCCAACTTCAGCCTAGCCCAGGAAACGGACGCCGAAGGCTGCAAGGACCATCCGCTGTTCACCCGGATGAAAAATTATTATATCACCAACTGTGAAAAGAATTTCGATGCCGTGGAATTCACCATCGCGGACGGCAAGACGGAGACCGTCGAAGGCGATAAAACCGTGATCGACTACAACTTGAAGGAAGGTGCCCAATCCCCCAGCGGCCTCCAGATCATCC
>JAPKZH010000355.1 GCA_026393905.1 Candidatus Aminicenantota bacterium | reverse complement strand
GCCGGGCAGGACTCTATCCTAAAGATTTAAGCTATTTCACCGGCTTGACGTCGACGATGTCCTTGGCCGCCGTCGTGGAGGACTCCATCTCGATCGTGCCTTGCTCGGTGAACCGGATCTTGGCGGCTTCGTAGATCTTCCCTTCGCCCTTGTAGTTCTTGTCCACGTTCAGTTCGATGACCAGAAAGAGAGATTCCGAATAGCCCTGGAGCGTGCTCCCCGGCTCAACGTTTTGGCTTTTGCTGAAGCAGACGTACTTGAACCCGTTGTCCGTCGGCTTTTCAAAGGCGGCGTTGAGGCCGATATTGAGGCCGGCGCCGCCGATGAAGCGCATGGTACCCTTTTTGAGCTTGCGAAAAGCGGCATACAATCCGCTATCGCCGCCGGAATTGAAAGCCTGGGCCAATTGGCGCACTTCGTCAACGGTCGTGTAGCTGTCGATCTTGATCCTGATGTTGACCGGACTGGCCATGCTCCCGCCCGAGCCCAGCATGAGCCGGCCCCTGAGCTCCACCTGCGCCCATAGGGAGGACGTCCAAGCCAATAAAATTGCCAAAAGAATACATCCAAAAAAACGATGGCGAATGCTTTTTATCATAAGGCCCTCCTCCTTCGGATATAATTGTATATTAGGTTGCAGGCAAGAGGCTGTCAAGCTTTATCAGTAATCCGTAATCCGGGGTCAAACCTACTCGTTACGCACAATTCTCCAGGGGAGCATGCGTAACGAGTAGGTTTGACCCCGGTCCTTATTTTACGAGGCTGACGCCGACAAGGGTCTTGGGCGCCCTGGTATAGGACTCCATTTCAATCGTGCTTTGCTCTGTGAACCGGATCCTGGCATCTTCAAAGACCTTCCCCTCGCCCCTGTAATTCTTGTCCAGATCCAATTCCACCACCAGGAAGAGGAACCCTCCATAGATCAATCGTTTGGACCCCGGATCAATGTTATGGCTTTTTGAAAAGAGGATGATCTTGAATCCCTTGTCCGTGGACTTCTCATAGGCGGCATGAAAGGAGATATTCATGCCGAGGCCGCCGAAAAAAATCACGGATCCCTTGTCGATCTTGTAGAAAGCGGGCCAAAATGCATCTTCGCCGCCGGAATTGTAAACCTGCAATAATTGGCGTACTTCGTCGGCATCTGTATAGCTTTTGATATTGATTCTGACGTTGATCGCGGCTTCGACGTTCGGGCCTCCGCCCGTCAAAAGACGGGCTTTAAATTGCACCTGCGCCCAAAGGGAAGACGTCCAGCCCAAAAGAAGCAGGCAGAGCCCAAATATCAAAATACTTTTATGAATACTTTTAGCCATGAGACTCTCCTCGTTGGAACCTCTTTGTATATTATGTTTCATCCGAGAGGCTGTCAAGTTTTATGAATGCCGGCCGGAGAGCCCCTCCAACACCGACGAATTCGAAAGACGGTTGAGGTTGGTCCCGTCTTCGGGTAAACTTATAAAGCCTTTGAAAAAGAGAGGGCGGCATGGGTCTGATCTCCAGTCGGCCGGCGCCGTTCTTCAATCGTCTATGCTCGTCCGTCGGCTGCTCGAAGAGGGACTGGATTTCTGGTTCAGAAAGACCGGCGACCCCCGGTTGAACTCCTGACGGAAGGCGCATATTTTCATTTTTGGCAGATTGTAATATATTGGGGTCTCTCCAATTTCGTGTGGATCATAAAACACGGACTCCCGGATTCACCCACACGAGATGAGAGAGACCCTTTTATTGAATTATCTTGAGGGTTACTTAGAGAGGAGGAGGGGAAAAATGAAAGAAACGCGCTGGTTTTGGCTTTTCCTTGTTTTTATAGCGCTCGTGATGTTCGGCGCAAGCTGCGCCCAGAAACCTAAATCAGACTATTCCATAAAGGCAGTGCCTCTGACCGATGTGAAATTCACCGGCGGCTTCTGGGCGGAGCGCCAGGAGATCGACCGGACTGTGACGATCCCCCATAACATCCAGGAATGCGAAAACACGGGCCGCGTTAAGAATTTCGAGATCGCCGGTGGAGCGACCCAGGGCAAGTTCTGCACCCGGTACGCCTTTGATGACTCTGATCTTTATAAAGTCATCGAAGCGGCGTCCTATTCCCTGGCCCTCCATCCCGACCCCGAGCTGGACAAGAAGGTCGACGAGCTCATCGGCAAGATCGCCAAGGCCCAGGAGCCGGACGGCTACCTCTACACGGCCCGGACGATCGATCCCAAGAACCCGCCGCAAATGTCGGGCAAGGAGCGCTGGGTCAACCTCAAGGATAGCCACGAGTTGTACAACCTAGGGCATCTCTACGAGGCGGCCGTCGCCCACAACCGGGCCACGGGGAAAAAATCTCTCCTCGATGTGGCGCTCAAGAGCGCCGATTTCATCGACAAGACCTTCGGCCCTGGCCAGGACCAGCTCAAGCTCGTCCCCGGCCACGAGGAAATCGAGATCGGCCTGGTCAAGCTCTTCCGGCTCACGGGGAAGATGAAATACCTGAACCTGGCCAAATTCTTCATTGACGAGCGGGGCAATGCCGCCGGCCACGAGCTCTACGGCGATTATGCCCAGGACCACAAGCCGGTCGTGGAACAGGCCGAAGCCGTAGGACACGCCGTGCGTGCGGCCTACCTCTATTCGGGCATGACGGATGTGGCAGCGCTGACGGGCGACCGGCGCTATATGGACGCCCTCGACAAGATCTGGGACGACGTCGTTGCCAAGAAGCTTTACCTCTCGGGCGGCATCGGCTCGGCCGGCGGGTGGGAAGGCTTCGGCCCGGCTTACGATCTGCCCAACGCCAGCGGCTACGCCGAAACCTGCGCCACGATCGCCTATGCCCTGTGGAATTACCGGATGTTTCTCTACTACGGCGACGCGAAGTATATGGACCTCTTCGAGCGCGCCACCTACAACGCATTCCTATCGGGCGCGGGCCTGTCCGGTGACAAATATTTCTACCCCAATCCTTTGGCCTCCTTCGGCCAGCATGAGCGCAGCACCTGGTTCTCCTGCGCCTGCTGCCCGCCCAACATTGCCCGGTTCATCGCCGAGCTGGGCGGATTTGGCTATGGTGTGGCGGGCGATAATATCTATGTCAACCTCTACGCCCAGGGAACGGCCGACGTGAACACCGGAACCGGCAAGGTCAGGCTCGAGCAGACGACGGATTATCCCTGGCAGGGCGACGTCAAAATCCAGGTCGCGCCGGAGAAGGTCGGTTCCTTTATCTTGTATGTCCGCATTCCCGAGTGGGCTCAAGGCAGGCCCCTGCCGAGCGATCTGTACAGCTATTCCGACGGGACCGAAGAAAAGCCCGTGGTGAAGGTCAACGGCGAGACGCTTCCCTTGAATATTGAAAAAGGCTTTCTGCCGATCGCGCGTGCTTGGAACAAGAACGACACCGTGGAGATCAGCCTGCCCATGCCGATCCATCGTGTCTCGGCGAATGAAAACGTCAAGGCGGACGTCGGCCGCGTGGCCATCGAGCGCGGCCCGATCGTCTATTGCGCAGAGTGGCCGGACAACAATGGCCTGGTCGGCAACCTTGTCCTCGATATGAAGGCGCCCTTGTCGGCCGAAATGCGCAGCGATCTCTTGAGCGGCGTCATGGTCATCAACGGCGAAGCGACGGCCTACAAAGCCAAAAGCGGCAAGATCGTCAGCGAAAAGCAGAAACTCATGCTTGTCCCGTATTATGCCTGGGCCCACCGCGGCAAAGGCGAGATGGCCGTCTGGCTGGCGGGCGAGCCGAAATTGGCCCGCCCCGTGCCGGAGCCGACGGCGGCCTCCCTGGCCAAAGCCGGCGCATCGGGAGGAAGGGGTATCTCCACGATCAACGACCAGTTTGAGCCAGAAAATTCCAACGACCATTCCGTCGGCTATTTCCACTGGTGGCCGAAGAAGGGGACCATGGAATGGGTCCAGTATGATTTCAGGGGCCCGACGCTCGTGTCGGAAGCGTCCGTCTACTGGTTTGACGATACCGGCCAGGGAGAATGCCGCGTGCCCAAGTACTGGAAGGCGCTCTTTAAAGCGGGCAACACGTGGGTTCCCGTGAAGAACCTCAACCCGTACGG
>JAPKZH010000060.1 GCA_026393905.1 Candidatus Aminicenantota bacterium | reverse complement strand
CCTGTTAAAGGGTCCTCCTCCAAGAGTGTCCGGGTCCCCCCTCCGCTACGGGGACTCGCGGACGGAAATAGCACGGCCCTTAGAATGTCACTCTATTTATTGCGCTAGCGTTAAGTCAGACTCTGCGTTTGATCCTCTATTAATATGGAAAAGATCGTTATTCGAGGGGAAAATGTTAAATAAAACGAAGTCTCCTTTTCTCGTTTTTTCAGTAATCTTCTTGGCCGCTGTTTTAGCCCTGGCCATGCCCCAGATATCTTCCGGATTCGAGGCTGGCCAAAGCAAGGATCCGGCCATTTATATGATCGGCCACGCCCACATCGACCCCGTCTGGCGCTGGACGAAAGACGAGGGCCGAGCCGAGGTGCTGGCGACCTTCCGCCAGGCCCTGATTCGGATGCGCGAGTATCCCGACGTGGCCTTTATCTCAAGCTCCGCCCAGTTCTACAAATGGGCCGCAGAGAGTGACCCGGCCCTGTTCGGAGAAATCCAGAGAAGAGTCAGGGAAGGACGCTGGAACCTTGTCGGAGGCTGGTGGGTGGAGCCCGACACGAACTGCCCGCTCGGTGAATCGCTAGTCAGGCAGGGCTTGTACGGGCAGCAATTTTTCGAGAGAAATTTTGGAAGGCGGGCTCTTGTCGGGTTCAATCCCGACACTTTCGGCCATCCCTGGACGCTTCCCCAGATCCTGGCCGGCCAGGGGCTGAAGGCCTATTTCTTCATGCGGCCGTCCCCTTCGGAAAAGCCGGAGCTTCCCGCTCCGCTATTCATTTGGAAAGGCGCGGACGCAACCGAACTCCTAACCGCCCAAATTCTGGGCTCGTACAACGGAACGGAGGACAGCCTCGAAGAGCAGATTGAATCCACCCGCCGGCATTTCGCTCCTACCCTGCCGAATCAAGTCGCCTTTGCCGTTTTTTATGGAGTGGGAAATCACGGAGGCGGGCCAACCGTGGCCGCCATCGAAAAAATCAAAGAACTTCAAAAAGCCAAATATCCCGGGATCCGGTTTTTAACTCTGGATAAATATCTGGCCGCCATTGAACCTGAGCAGAAATCCTTTCCGGTTGTCTCCGATGAGCTGCAGCATCATGCCCGTGGCTGCTATTCGGCGGCCGCACAGGTAAAAGCTTGGAACCGCCAGAGTGAATGGGCTCTATTGACGGCCGAAAAAATCGCGGCTTTAGATGCCGCTTTTTGCGGCGTCCGTTATCCCGCCGACCGCTTCAAGATATCTTGGGAGAAAATCCTTTTCAACCAGTTTCACGACATTCTGGCCGGCTCCGCCATCGAACAGGCTTACGTAGAAGCGCAAAACGATTACAGCTTTGCCCTGTCCGAAGCGAAGGAAATCACGACGAACTCCCTGCTGGACTTCGCCCTCAAGATCAACACCATGGTCGGCGCCGGACCGGATTGCGCTCCCTTCCTTGTCTTCAACTCGAATTCTTGGAAAGTGAAGAAGCCCATAGAGGTTGAGATGGAACGCCTGCGGGAAGGCCATCCGACATTATTGACCTTCGATGGAAAACAAATTCCTTATCAGGAGATCCGAACGGCCGGCGTTAAAGTAGGAAGCCGCATTCGCTTTGTCTTCCAAGATGAATTTCCTTCGCTCGGCTATAAGCTCTATTACGTGGATTTTGGAAAGGCCCAGGCTGGTCAAGCATCCGAAGCTCCAAAAACTTCCAGAAGCGATACTTACAGCATGGAAAACGGGCTTGTGCGAATCGCATTTGACCCTGCTTCGGGTGCCATCCGTTCTTATTATGACAAAACGCTGGGCAGGGAACTTCTGAGCGCACTAGCAGCGATTCCTATCGTTCTCGAAGACACGGGTGACACATGGGGACACAAAATCGTCTCCTATGACAAGGAACTTGGACGCTTCGGCCAGGCTAAGTGGACGCGGATCGAGAGCGGGCCCGAGCGCAGCCGCCTCCAGGCCCGATCCACTTTTAGGAAAAGCATGATCGTTCAAGATTTTATGCTTTACAAAGACAGCCCGGAGCTTCACTGCCGATTTCTCGTCGATTGGCAGGAATACTATAAGGTGTTGAAGCTGGCTTTTCCATCGGTCCTGAAAAACGGGACTCTCACTTATTCCGTCCCTTACGGCTTCATCAAGCGGCCGATGAACGGCGCGGAAGAACCCGGCCAGACGTGGGTGGACATCAGCGGCTCGGACGACAGGGGAAATTTTGGGATCGCCCTCCTCAACGACAGCAAATGCGGCTACAGCGTCGAAGACGGCGAAATCCGGCTGACGATTCTCCACAGCGCGGCTTGGTCTCAACACGACCCGGAAACCCTGACCGAAAGCGAAAACTACCGCTTGATGGACACGGGGACACACGAATTCTCCTACGCCCTCTTCCCCCATCAAGGGGATTGGAGAGACGCCGGGATTGCCAGAGAGGCGGAGGCCTTCGGAATGCCGCCCTTGGTTATCTTAACGGACAGGCACAAAGGCGAGATGGAGGGCAAGAAGGAATTTCTTTCGACGTCAGCTTCGAATGTCGCGGCCACCGTCTTAAAATTGTCCGAGAATGGCGGCGCCCTAGTGCTTCGTCTGGTCGAGCTTCATGGAAAACCGACTCAGGGGACGATGACCTTTCCTTTCTATAAATCCCCGATTAATTTCGAACTGCGGCCTTGCGAGATTAAGACTTTTCTTTTGCCGTTGAATAAGCTTCGCCCGCCGCGCACGACGAATTTGCTCGAAGACTGATCAGGGCCAGTCTTGCCCGTTTGGCATTTGATTTGTCACGGCGAACCTGCATCCGCGGCCGGCGCCCCGGAAAACGAAATTCTGGTCTTTTACTTCAGCCGGAAAAAACTTATCGCATTATTATAGAAGATATCACGTTTCTGCTCCGGAGTTAGGAAATCGGCGGATTCGATACTTCCAACAGCCAGGCGGATGGATTCCGGCCAACTCGTGCGGTCCTGGAATTTTCTTCGAACTTTACATACAATGACCTTTTAGATTGAAGGTGTATGAATGAAATCATGAGCCAGATATCTTGCCGGAGGGAGAAGCGCCGAGCAAATAGAATATCCCGCCGGGAGTTCTTTAAAAAAAGCATTAAATCTGCCGCATTGTCGGTTATCGGTTTGCCGGCATTGATGGATTTCGCGGCTCTGCAAACAACGGCAAAATCATATGCCGTTCAAGCGCGGAATCTGCCGCGGGTGCGCAGTAACTTCTTCGGAGTCCAAACGCATTTTGGCCAATTCCGCCCTGATGTTGAAGAAGTTCTCGATCTGATCGAGCAAGCCGGTATCAATTGGATTCGTGATGAAGTGTACTGGGCCGAAGTCGAAAAGAAAAAAGGCGTTTTTGATTTTCCCCGGCAGTATGACAATTACCTACATTCCGCTCAGGCTCGAGGCATCCAGGTTCTTCTGATCCTGGACTTCGGCAACCCTCTGTACATGAGCCGGGAAAAAAGCGGCCCGGCGACAGATGAGGAAAGGGAGGCGTTTGTACGGTACTGCAAGGAAGTGATCAGGCGCTGCAGAAAGCGGGGAGTCCGATATTACGAAATCTGGAATGAGCCCAATGCCTCAACCTTTTGGCAGCCGCAGCCGAAAGCCGATGATTATTTAAAGCTCCTCGAAAAGGCTTATCAAGCCTGTAAAGAAGCGGATCCGGGATGCACCGTGATCGGCTGTGCAACTTCCGGGACGGATGTGGATTTTATCGGTAGAATCTTCTCTTTAGGCGGCGGCCAATTCATGGACGCGGTTTCCTTTCATCCCTATGGCTACCCGATAGGGCCCGAACAACGCCTTTTGGATGATATCGAAAAGCTAAAGAACATCGTCCGGGAGAAACCCATATGGATTACGGAAATCGGCTACCCGACCCATCAGGGAGCCAATGGCGTCAGTGAGGAGCAGCAGGCGAACTACCTAACGCGAACTTTCCTCTTGGCGAGAAGTTCTCCGACAATGCAGCGGGTATTCTGGTATGACTTTCAAAATGACGGGACAGACCTCACCGAAGCTGAATTCAATTTCGGTCTCATCCGGAAAGACAAGAATCCAAAGCCGGCCTATAAAGCCTGTAAGACTTTGGCCTCGCTCGTTCGTGATCTTCCTTTAAAAGAATATGGGAAGAAGGACGCGGCATATATTTACAGGTTTGAAAAGGGGAAGGACTGGGTGATAGCCGCATGGAAAATGGGGGAACCAGAATCGACAATTATACCTGTGTCAGGAAGACGCTTAAGAATTATCGAGCGCGACGGGGAAGCCAAAGCGATCCAAACTCAGGAGCGCTTCTTGAAGCTGAGTGTTTCTGAAAAGGTAAGATATGTTGTACCGGCTGATTGAACCCAGACGATAGAGCATAAATGCGGGGAGGATGTCTCGCCGCGAGTGCCATCTCAAAGAGAGCTCAAGGACAGGGCTGTCCTCTCTTTGAGACAATTGTCTGGGGGAGACAAAAAATTCGCTTTGGCTGCGCCGGCAGGGAAGCTCAAGAAACTAGTGATCGTATTTTCTACATTCTGACTCTAGAAAAAAGAATTATCATAGCTTCCTTTATTCTTAATGGATTTTATGATGTCAAGTTGCGTTGACAGTTATCAACCCGTTCTTGACATTGTTTGTCGTCTTGCCCTATGCTTCCTTACGATGGTTTGACGAGATAATAGCGGCGAAAATGCGGCCGCATCCAGCGCAGCCGAAAACCAAACTCTTAAAAAAATGGTTTTGTTGGGTTCCAGGCCCGGAACCAAGATTTACCAAGCCACGCAAAAAAGGAAAATCTTTTAACACGGATCCTATCGGGATCACAAGAAAGCGTCCTATTAAGGATTCGAATGGGGAATCGCCATGAAAACCGGCGTTAAATCGTTTCTCATTTTTTGTCTCTTGGTCGCGATGTCGGTCGTCATCTTCGCCTTTGTCCAGGCCGACCAGTTTAAGGTTAGGACCGAGAAAGAGGTCACGGTCGTCACGAACGGCCGGAAGCCCGACCCACCGAAGGGCACGGCGACCAAGCTCATCCTCGAAGAAATCTATACCGTCGGCGGCGGAGATTCGCCCGAAGAATCGTTCGTCGAGATCGTGGCCCTGGATGTCCTCAAAGATGGGACGGCCTATGTTCTCGACATGAAAGACAACCGGGTCAAAATCTTCGACGTCCGGGGCAAGTTCCTCCGGGCTTTCGGCAGGAAAGGCCAGGGGCCGGGGGAATTGAACCAGCCGGTGGGTCTCATCGTCACGCCGGAGAACGAAGTCCTCGTTGAAGACGTCCTCAACCAGCGTCTGGCCGTATTCACCCTCGACGGAAAGTTTCTGCGGCATATCTCCACAGCGAAAGCCCTTGGACTCTCCGGGATCAAGATGGACCGACGGGGCTT
>JAPKZH010000087.1 GCA_026393905.1 Candidatus Aminicenantota bacterium | reverse complement strand
AAGGTTCGGTAAGATTGGAATAGGCTGTAGGGGTGCCGGGAGATGTGGACGAATCGCGCGTCAGGAAAGAGCTCCAGGAGAGTCTGGATCCGGGCTGTGTTGGGCGATGATTTGAGGGCCAGCCGACGACCAAACCTGAACGTCAATTTCCTCAAATACTTGACATAGATGCTTTTCCATCTCTCGACGCCATCAGACGGCAACTCCCGCAAGCTCAAATATTTCGCATATTCATCGACTCGTTGTGGAAGGAGCAGGATCATATAAGTCGAGGGAACGCCGAGAGAACAGAGCGCTAATTCTTCTTCTTGAGGGGTTCCGAGTCCCAGTTCCACATTATCAAAGCCACGCGTCTTGGGCAGCCGTGAACCCAATGTTCTCGAAAAGACGCGCTCGGTCAGGAGAAACGAGTGAGGGAAAAAGACCTGAAGCAATGTGGGAGCGGCAAATTCGGGATCAAGAAGGAGTAGGTTGTGGAGGTGAGTTGTCCCACTCATTGGATGTCCCAGGATAAACAAAGGGTGAGCTTCAATTTCGACATCTTCGATACGCTTACCATACCGAAAATCTTCAAGACTCCCCAAGATGGAATTGAAAATGCTCGCCATCGTAATCGCGCCTGCTCGAGGAAGACATTTCAGGGCGATTTCGAGCTCAGAGTCGGCCAGCAACTTTATCCAGTCCCCCATCCGGATCCCATAAATATAGGAAAACCTCATCGCCTCACTTTTCCATTAGAAATTTCGGGAGAACAGAGCTCGAAATTCGGACTTTTCGGAAACCTTCGATGATGTCTTGGAGAAAAGCCTCGTCCTGGGCCGCCGTTGCACAGAGCCGAATCCGGGTTCCACCCGGAGAGACGGCGGGCTTGGTAATGGGGACCGCAATTATGCCAAGAGCGAACAACTTTCTCGTCAGGCGAAGAGTTTTTTCTTGATCTCCTAGAATGATGGGAATGACGGGAGATTCTGAAAGACCGGTGTCGTACCCGAGTTCCTTAAGAAGCTCGCGGAGAAAAACGGCATTGTTATTGAGTTTGACCAAGCGCTCGGGTTCCCTCTCGATAACTCGTAGCGCTTCTCGGGCCGCGGCCACGGCCGCCGGACAAAGAGCCGCAGAGAAAATGAACGGCGAAGCCGCATGTTGCAGATAATATATGAGATCCTTGGGACCGGCAATAAATCCTCCGTTGGAAGGAATGGCCTTGGACAAGGAGCCCATCCAAATATCGACATCCTTTGATGCAACCTTGAAATGTTCGTCGACCCCTCTGCCTTTGGCCCCTAGAACGCCAAAGGAGTGAGCCTCATCGACCATCAGACAGGCGCCATACTTTTTTTTCAGCTCGAGGATCTCAGGCAAAGGACATATATCCCCGTCCATCGAATAAATTCCTTCGATAATAATTAATGTCCTTCGTCCCCCAGGCCCTCTATCCAACTTATTTTTCAGTGACGAAGGAGCATTATGATCGAATCTTTCCGTCGGCACACGCGAAAGTCGACAGGCATCAACGATACTGCGATGGGCTTTGGAATCGATAATGATTCGATCGCTGGGGCCGAAAAGAGCGGAGATCACTGCCAGATTGGCCAGATAGCCCGAACTAAATGTCAAAGCGGCCTCTGTCCCCTTGAAGGCTGCCAGTTCCCTTTCCAAGAGACAATGGAGGTCTGTGGTCCCTGTGAGCAATCGGACACCTCCGGTCCCGGTCCCGTATTTATGGATCGCCTCCACGGCCGCGGATTCGATGGCTGGATGTCCGATCAGCCCCAGATAGTCGTAGGAAGAGATCATAAGATACCGACGGCCGTTCAAATAAACCCAAGGCCCAGATTTTTTTTCAAATGCCTGTTGGTAGATATAAAGATCGCTTCGTGACGCCCATCCTATTGAACTGATCAATCGTTGAGCGCTCGAGGATTTTAGCAGTGGACCTGAAGACGGAATCTCTTTCTTCCGCTTTTTGAAATAGCTGTCAAATGGATCTATGGG
>JAPKZH010000435.1 GCA_026393905.1 Candidatus Aminicenantota bacterium | reverse complement strand
GCTCAAGAAGCTGCGGACCGAATTCGAGGAATATGTCAAAAAGAATCCCTACAAGCCGTTCCTGCCGGCGGACGCCAAGCCGCCCCTGGACATCAACGAGGAGCTGATGAAGAAATACCGTCCCTTGTTGGAGAAAATGATCATCGACCGGTGATGAGATCTATTCTTTAAAGAACGGCGGGGCGTTAATTATCCTGTTTTTTCTTTTTCCGGACGAAGTCCACGTCATCGGGAAGCTCGTTGGCATCCGACAGAGGATCATAGGGAAAATGAGCTGCTAAATGCTCTCCGACTTCTTCGATGCCTTTGATGAGCCCGTCTGTGAAATCGCCCTTCCGGAATTTCTCGGACATGGCGCCAGCAATGTGCTCCCAGAATTCCTGGCCCACTTTTGCATGGATCCCCTCGTCGCCGAGGACGACAAAGCGGCGCCTGGAGGGGACGATGAAAAAAAGGATGCCGTTTCTCTGGCGGGTGTTGGACATCCCCAGTCGCCGGAAGGCTTTTTCGGCGACTGGCCGGACTTTCCCATAAAAAAATGGCGAGACGGAAACGCGGATTTCGCCCGACGTCTTTCTTTCAGCGGCCTGGATGGCTTCCCGTATTTTTTGGGAATCCAGGCGTTTTAAAAGCTTTCGGCGGTGCATGAAAACCATGTTCATCTCCTCGGTATTACCAGCCTCCCGAAGCTCCCCCGCCTCCGGAACGCCCGCCTCCTCCGCTAAATCCTCCGCCGCCTCCCCCGCCCCGGCCGCCGGAAAGAATATTGAACAAGAGCCAAAGGGCGAGAGACGGATGGGTGATAAAAAGAATCAGAAAAAAGATGATGCCAATGACGATGAGGACCGCAGAAACCGTGGATTTTCCCTGGGGTCTTGCTTCCGGATAACGCCCCTGCTCGCTCGGAGACAACGGCCGGCCGGAAATCGTCTGGAGCAGGCCAGCCACCGCTTCCGTCACGGCCCGGTTGCTCTCTCCCGCCCGAATCCCGGGTACCAGAATATCGTTGATGACGCGGGAAGCGATGACATCGGGGACAATGCTCTCGAGGCCGTAGCCGACCTCTATGCGGATCTTCCTGTCGTCGGCCATGATGAAAAGAACAAGGCCGTCCTCGAGGCCTTTGCGGCCGACCTTCCAGGCCGCAAAGGCCTTCGCTGCAAAATCCTCGATGGGATAGCCCTCGGTGGTCCTGCCGACATAGAGTAAAACCTGGTGGCCGGTCGAACGCTCAAAGGCTTCCAGCTGCGAATCCAGCTCGGCAACGGTCTGCGGCGAAAGAAAGCCGGCCGTATCCGTCGCCCAGCGAACGGGCGAAGGAGGAATCTTGATATCTTGGGAGGCGTAGAAAGGCAGATAGAAAAAAAGCAGGACAACGAGCAGCGAAAGCCGGAAGCGCACGGATGACACGATCAGAACTTGACTTTGGGGGCCGTCTCGGCGCCGGCCTGGGCCTTGAAATAAGCTTTTTCTTTGAAGCGCTCCCCGAACAATCCGGCGATCAGGACGGTCGGGAATCTCATCCGCCTGGTGTTAAAGGCCTGGGCCGATTCATTGAAGATCCTTCGCTCTTGGGTGATCCGGTTTTCCGTTCCCTCCAGCTGAACCTGAAGGTCGCGGAAATTTTGGGTCGCCTTAAGCTCAGGATATTTCTCGACAACCACCATCAGCCTTGACAGGGCTGAGGACAGCCCGTCCTGGGCCTCCTGAAACTTGGCGAAAGCTTCGGGATTGTTGACCAAGTTCGCGCCCAACTGGACTTGCCCGACCTTGGACCTGGCTTCCGTGACGGCGGTGAACGTGTCTTTTTCGAATGCGGCCGCGCCTTTCACGGTCTCCACCAAGTTCGGCACGAGGTCCGCCCGGCGCTGGTAAACGTTCTCCACCTGGGCCCATTTTGCCCTGACGTCCTGATCAAGCTTGACCAGAGAATTGTAGGTCCCGATGCCGGACAGGGCAAAAATAATCACGACGATGATAACCAGCCCTAGACATCCTAAAGTCAGTCTTTTGTCAGCCATGGTTTTTCCCTTTCTCTCCCGTGAATTTTAAAATAAGCCTCAGACATGAATTCTAATCGCAAAAGGCGAGAAATTCAACTGAATTTCGGTCATAGCAAGCATCTCCGTTTGTGGGATTTCAAAGAGGCGTGGGAATCGCCCCTGAGGCCCCCCTAGCGGAGGGGGGCCCCGGACACTCTTGGAGGAGGACCCTTTTGCAGGTTCCCCCTCCAACGGGCGGCGGGACTACCCGCCCGCCCTGCCACCCCTCCAAGGAGCATCCTCCCATGAATTCATCGCCAGATGATCCAAGGAAAGGAGGCAGAGAGCGAAGCGATCGTTGGAGGAAAACCCGGAATAAGGGTTTCCCCCCAAGAGTATCCGCCGGGACTGGGTCCCCAGGGGGCAAGGGGGCGATTCCGGCACCGATAGAAAATCACACAAACGGAGATGCTTGCTTTTTTCTTTTGACATTCCTTCTCGCGTTGGTATATTCTGTTAGTGGTTGGCACTTCTAGGGAAAGGGAGCAAGCTACAAGGGAGGTTTCTATGGCCGAACTAAACTTGGAAAAAAGGACTTGCCTGAGGTTCCGCATTCCCGGGGCCACCGTCAGCTACAAGAAGGATAAGCTCTTGCTCAAAAAGGGGCAAGATTATATCGAAGAATTCTGCCCCGTTTTGGACATCAGCCGCGGCGGCATCCGCTTTCTATCCCAGGAAATCCTCAAATACGAGAGCAAGGTAGCCCTGAAGATTAGCATCCCCGGCGAGACCGTTCCTCTGATCCTTAAGGGAATCGTCCGCTGGTATTCCCCGAATCCCGGCAAAAGCTATAGATATCAGATCGGCGTCCAGTTTCTTACCTATGGGGAAAAGCGGGACCAGAACAATCCTGCCGGCTTGACTAAAATCGTCGCCCTCGAGCAAAAATTCCTGGATGAGTCTGGCCTAGCCGAGCAGGGCCGAAAAGACAAGGACGAATTCAGTATCTGAGCCGGCCTATTTTCGGGCGGCCGGCTTCTCTTCTTAGACATCGTAAAAGCCCATCTCTCCGGCCGGCCTCGACACGTGTTTTTCGATATGTTGTACTACGGCAATTTCGCGTGCTATGCCATCTTCTGCTCGGATTTTCGACCCCAGATCGGCTGCACGTTGACGCATCGTTTGGTCTGTCACCGCCTCTTCAATGGCTTGTGCAAGTCGTTCAACCGATAGTCTCCTACGTGGAATAGGTACTGGTCCAACCCCTAGTTTCGCTATGCGCTGCCCCCAAAACGGCTGGTCGCCATGGAAAGGAATGATAACGGAAGGCACGCCTGCCCTGAGACCGGCGGCTGTTGTTCCAGCACCGCCATTATGTATTACCGCCTCGACGCGCGGTAAAAACCGTGAATGGGGGACTGAATCAACCATAAAAACTGAGTCAGGTAAATCTGACTTACGCAAACCGCTCCAGCCAGAAAGCATTATGGCACGTTGCTTAGTACGTGTAAGAGCTTGAAAGACGAGGTCGGTCGTTTCTTCTGGTTTTCGATTGCTCATACTCCCAAACCCAATATACACAGGAGAGGAACCTGCTTGCAGATACTCCATCAGGGCCGAGGGCGGATTCCAGTCATCTGATGGGTCCAGAAACCAGTAGCCAGTGACATTATTATCCCAATCAGATGGTGGGAGGATTACCGATGGGCTGAACCCATAGAGAATTGGACCGTGGTCGGTCGGATTTAAATGACCCCCAGAACGGTGCAATAGGCAAGCCAAGCACTTTCTGTCGCACCAGCTTATCGGCAGGCCGATACGCCTGCCACACAATCTGTCGGGTAAGATGGTGAGACATGCGATTAAGAGAACCTCCGAGCTAAGATGGGAGCTTGGGAAGAAGCGCGCCGGAAAATGCTTGAGTGGGAGCAAAGGGAACATTATAGGCCTGAAGAAACGGAAGTCCAAGCTTCCCTGCAAGGGAGAGACCAACGAACAGGCCTCCTATGCCTGCTAGCCTGGATTTCCACGGACAACAATCTTGTTAAAGTTGAGCCGAACGAGACCGGTCCCAGCTCGTCAATCGCAACGATAAATTATCCCACCAAGGTACCACTACAGGTCGATCCAAAAGCCCCGAAGCCAGGATGATCGGAAGATGCGCCCGGCGATGAAAACGAACCTGGACCTCTTTCGGTCCGATCTGGACATCGGCCGGCATATCGATCAGATCCCGGAAGACATGACGCGCCTGGGCCTCGGAATACCCCCGCATCCTCCCGGCCAACAGCCGATACAGACCGGACGCGACGACCAGAAGAGCCATGTCGAAGTCCACCTTCAAACCGACCGAGGACGACAACGCGTCCAGATGAAAGAACCGGACGGCGTCCGACAACGCGTTCTCGATCAGCATCCGTTGGGCGTAGCGGGTGATCAAGCGCTTGACCGGAGTGCGAGGCTGATTGGTCAGCAGGATGGTCGGCTCATCGTGCCCCAGGTCCTGAATATAAAACTGGCGGAAGGCCCGGCCGGCCAGGTGGACCGGTTGTTCATGATACCGGGGTGTGCGGTACTTCCGGGTGGGAACGTCCAGTTCGACCGTCCGCCAGGCGGACCGCGGCAACCCGAAAATCTCCTTGAGGAGGGCCGGCGAACGGCGGCGGAGGGTGATGAAGCCGATCCGCAGGCTGTCGAGCTCGACCAAGGCTTTATAGGTCGTGAGCTTGGAATCGAAGACGAGTTCGCCGGGAACCGCGCCGTGGGTGGTCTTCCAAAAGTCGATGAACCGGAACACCTCCCGCGTCTCTTCGCCCTTGCGCAAGTCGGCGTTGGAATAACAGAAGGCCCGGGACGAGGCGTCCTGGGCCAAGAAGGCCAGAACACTCGGCTGACGGCGGCTGCGCATGGAGACGAAATGGCGTTCCACCTGAGGCGATTCCCCATAATAGGGCACCGAATGAAAATCGAGGTTGAACGAATCGCCGGGCGGGAGGTCCCCCGTTATCCGCTCTTGCCAGGCGGCCAGAAGCTTCAGCGTCGCGGCGTGGTCGAACCGTGACGAGTACTCCGCCAAGAAGCTTTTCTTGGGGATCGCGTTGAGGCCGGCGAAAAGAGCCAACCCCTCGTCGGCGGCCAGGGCCATGACATGGCTCTTGCGTTCGATGGACCAGAGCTTCAAAGCCAGGCAGGACCGCAGGGCCTGCTCGGCCGGGATCATCACCGAACCGGGCAGAGGATCGGCCAGCCGAGAAACTCCCAGCCGGACGAGATCCGGGAGGAAAAGGAACAACCCCCCGCAACGGGTGGCGAACGTCCGGGGTTCGAGCGAAAAGGCTCGGACGTCGGCAACGGGTTCGGCCGTGGGACGAGGATAAGAGGGCCGTTCCTCATCCAGACGCCGCGGCAGAGCGGCGAATCCTTCTTCCTTCAAGACCTCCCGAACGGCGGTCGGACTCAGGGGGCGGCCGGCCTCCTTAAGCATCTCGCTGATCTCGTAGACCGAATGGTTCTGCTTGCGTAAACGGATAATCATATCCCGAGCGGCCGACTTCTTGGGTTGGCTTCGAGGGCCGGGCTTGGGGGAAGCGAAGAAGACAGGATCGGGATCGTGCCGGAAGCGATGACAGAGGATATGAAAAGAGCCGAGAGCGTAACCGAAGTCACGGGCGACGTCCTTGGCGGGCCGGCCGTCGACGAAGAAGGCCCGGAGAGCTTCATACATGCGGTGTTTCGGGTGTTTGGGTTCGAGGAAGAATCTTCTCTTTATCTCTATTGGTTGTCTTATAGACATAATTGTACATTATCACATACGATATCATGTGTCAAGCCCTATTTATGACCACAAGGCATGGTGTCGATAAATCCCCATAAAATATGAAGATAATCATTATTCGGCGGGTGGATGGCTGTAAGAGAGAACATCTCAAAGATTCAATGTATCATCGCATATATTTGTTTATAGGATCACTATATAGATAAGAAAAGTGGCTTCATTAAAGAGGACATCTGTCGAAAACCAGACGATTCGAGGTCCCCGGAGGCTAACTTCTTAGTCCGAGCTTAGCAAAATACACGTCTGTGGAAATCCAGGCTAGCACCATAGCCAATCCCCGACAAGCTGCCAGACCTCTGTCCGCCAAATGAAGAGCACCGCGTTTTAGTTCTTTTCCCATCTGGGACATAGAAGCGAGGAGATTCCCCTTTTCCAGAACCGCACGCATTCTTTCGTTTTGGATAATATCCTGCATATTGACTTCAACGGGCCAGAATTCTAACCCGTACGAATTGACCAGCATTTCATAGTTACGATTGGTCACCAGTCGCACAGCATTGCCGGCCTTTTTTAATCCCTTTCCCAAAGCAATGTAGGGTTGAACATCCCCTCGACTTCCTGGAGCAATAATGGCAATGCGCATAAATAATAAATTCCTAAGTGATAAGGGGCCGGGACCTGAGGTTAGAGTGTGTGCAGACATAGCCTTTGGGCTAAGAGCACGGATAGAAGGATGGTCCACAAGACCTAAAGAGAAGGCATCAGAAGAAAGGAGAAGAAAATAGAAAATACCCCTTGCATTACATCATCATAGAAGGACCGCGTCTCCCTGAAAAGACGGGAAAAGCCCCGGCTCGGAAAGCCGAATCACATTTCTAAAACACTTTTTAAAAATAATAAACCCAACCAGATAACCTTGCTCTTTTCCCACTATCTATCCTATGAGCCCCAACATCGCTTCGGCGTCATGCTTTGATCCGGGAGGGAAGTCCGGCCATCCGGCCTCCCCCTGGTCTTAAAACTATTTCTTTCTGGTACCTCTTTTTACATCTTTTTCATATTGCTTGGGTATTATCTGGACAATTATCTCCACCGGCTTGCTCATTCTTAGGCCTTCTGTCGCCGCAAAGTGGATTACATCTGCACTCAGGAACCCTGGCGCAGGCATCCAAAAGCGGATTAATCCCCACAACTTCCGCCATTCTCGAGGACCTATCTGGCGAATTTCCTGACCGATGCCCAGATGCAAGAGCATTTCGGCTGAACTCAGGACTCGAAGATGGCCGCGGGAATCTCTATTCGACCTTTTTCAAAGCCTTAATGATATCGTCAACTTTTTTCGTCCAGCTGTCGGCCAAATCCGCGGGAATCTCTTTGCCTCTTTGAGCGCTCACTTCGTGCTTGAAGGCGCTGAGCAGGTTGATTGCAGGAGTGATGTTTCCTTTCTCGAGGTCTTTATCGACGTTCACCAGCTTCTGAACTAGGCTGTTCTTAATCCCAATCGCAATATTGCTCTGACGAACCTCGTCCAGCAGCTTCTCCTTCAATTTGATGACGGCCGGGATCGTCCAGCCCTTGTGCACGATTTTGAAAATTCCGTTTCCCGTATCTGAAACGTAGAGAGCGCCGCACTTATCGAACGTGACTTGCGACGGAAATAAAAATCCCTGGGCAAACAGTTCGATGTTCCCGCCGGCATCGCTAAAGAGAATGGTTCCGATATCCATGAGGGGGATGAAAACCTCTTGCAACAAAGGATTTACACAGAAGAAATAAACCGTCGGTGGATAAGGATCGCCGCTGGGATTCAGGTTATAGAACAACGGCTCGGAGCTGAGATCTCGGGGCGATTCATATTGTAAATCCAGATGGACTTTCTTGATTCCGTCCCCGATTTCTTCGACGAAATATAAATTTTGATTGAAGTCGAATTGAATGTCCCGGCCCTTATTGTGAAGACCGGTAACATAGGGGGTGGGCGAGCCCGTGGCTAAATCAATGATATCCGCGCCATAGAGATTCTGATTTATGTCGATCTCGGTGTTCAAAATCAGCCGCCCATAAGAATCGAAAGCCAACGACCGCCAGCCTTTGACATTCTGGTTTCCATAAGCGACAACGGTGGTATTCCCTGAGGCCGGGTCTATCCTTAAGATTTGCCGCTCGACATTGGGGATCGTCGGCGAGCTTCCCAAATAGAAATACGTCCCGTCGGAAGCGATTTGCTGGGAATAACCTGTCCCCGCCCCGATTTGGTCAAACTGCCCGGAGGGATTCAACCTGAACAGCTTCTGCTGTCGGAAACTACGTGTATAGAGTCTGTCGTAGGCGTCGAAAGCGATAGCTCCGGCGCTAGAGATTCCAGTATCGATGGTGAAATCCGTTTTCAGGAACGTTCCGAGGTCGATTTTTGCGATGACGCCGCGATCAAACTCGCTGACGTAGAGAGCGGTATCCTTACACGCCAATCCACAAGCGTTGTGGAAATCAGGGCCGAGGTCCCTTGTTATCCCACCTCCTGCGTTGATCTTTGTAAGCATGAAAATATCATAGGAGGAATAACCGTCCGTGTTTGTGTGGAGGTATTCATCGATATAAAGATTACCTACGTTATCGATGGTCATATCGCGCGCTGCGGTAATGCCGCCAGCGAAAAATATCCATGAATCTTCCGATCCTGGAATTCCATCGCCGCCCGCGAATACCTTAATAATGACCCCCGTGAAGCTTCCGCGTGCATCCGGCACCAGCATATACAAATTATTTTGACTGTCGAAACAAAAATCTCTGATGAACCATGGAAAGGTATAGGCCGTGTCTACGAGTTGAAAATTCTTGTTATATCGATTGACCAAGTTATAATATCTAGGAGGATCGGAGTCTGGAACGGGATCACCCCGAACAACGGCATAAAAATTCCCTAGGTTGTCATAGCCGATAGCGTTTATATATGGGGATTCGAATAGCTTCTCATAATGATCGGGCGGAGTGAACTTGCATACGACGGGATTTCCAGTAGCATCGACGATGTCGCCACGGATTATATAACCGTTTGAATTGGGCACGGGCTCGACTTCTAAGGGGGTTATGTTATATTTTCTCGTTTTACCGATGACCTCGACCCGGCCGCTAGGATCAATCGCGAATATCATGAAGTTATTACTCCCGGCGATAAGATTTCCATTTGAATCGAATGTCAGCCGGTAAGAATCGACGGCCCTGTTGGTTTCGGCGATCTTCGTGACCTCATAGCCCGCCGGGACGGTGATGTCCTCGGCCCTGTATTGGGCTTCAAGGAGCGGAGAGAGAAATGCGACGAAAAAAAACAAAAACGGGCAAAAAACAGAAAAATTTTTTAGACACGAAACCCTCCTTAATAAATTTCTATGAATTTCCGCTTCCTTTTATTATTAAAGCGAATTCACATTCTTCGCAGAGATTTAGTTTCCATAGGCAAAACAAACCTATCAAAAAAAAAGAAAATGTCAAATCTTTTTCATTAAATCATCGAAAAACAGTCCACTTTTAATTTTTAAATGACATTCTTTTTTTGCCGATTGATTTCCATAAAAAAGAATTTGAAATTAATTTTTTATCCTTAGCGATTAAGCCCATTTACATTTTTATAGATATTCCAAATCCATGAGAGAAACGCAAGAAATAAGACTGCTATGAGGATTCGTTTTTTTAATCTCTCCCATACACTTGAAAAAAGAGGTTTCTTAGAGAATAATCCATAAAGTGAAATAAGGAAAATTATTATCACAGAAAAATAGACGAGCGGTCCCATCATATTGTAAAAAAAGGCCTCTTTTACACGAAAATGACCCAAGCAAATAAATGAGTGTGTCATCCCGCAAGAAGGACAGGGTAGACCCGTGACGACTTTAAATATGCAGGTATCAAAAGGCAACGGAGGAGATGGGAGAAGGGACGATAAGAAAATCAGGCTAAAACTTACGCCGCAGAGAATGAACGATCTTTGCCTTTCTCCCCTAAATTGAAAAATGGGTTTAATCGGAAAACTGGAGAGAATTACCTTGAGCATCTTTCATTGATCCAATGCCTATCAGGATTATATCAACTAAAGCCCAAATCCCGAGCCCTCCACATGTGATGAGCTTAAGGATTCCAAGCCCTGTATAGCCAAGATAGAATCTGTCTACGCCCAGAAATCCAACAAGCCAAGATAGTAGGAAAGCTGTGCTTTGAGATTTTACAGGTTTGCCCGCGGGCTGTTCCCTCAACAGTTTGTTGCCATTAGAATCTTTCATATTCCCTATGCCTACCAAGACATAATCAACTAAAGCCCAAATCCCGAGGCCGCCACACGTTATGAGCTTGAGGATTCCCAATGCTGTATAGCCTAAATAAAACCTATCGATCCCCAAAAAACCCAAAAATGCTGATAAAAGAAACGCGGTTGATTGACTTTTTTGGTTCAAGTTGCCCTCCTTTTTCCTGATTAATTTATCACGTTGAATAAATTTCGTTGGCAATTGATTGATAGGAATTTTGTTTTCGGCCGCGCCGGCGAAGGGCACATCTTCGCTCCGATTTTCCCCTCCAATCAGCGTGGGGAAATATAAATCATGATAAAGAAGATGTCAATAGCGGCTTGAGAGCGCCGGGATGTCTCCTTGAGGCCGTTCGAGCCGCCAAAAGCGCCGGAAATCACCCAGACCTGCCCTCCTGTTCAAAGTGAAGATCATGAAAAATATTCACCACCGGCCTCGGCGGCCACAATCCTCCAGTTTCGAAATACTCTTGTTAATAAATAGGTCAGGTCGGCAGGGATATGCGTCCGCGGGCGGACAGAGCTAGTCCGTTTCCGAACAGTCCAGGCGCCCGTTCCTGACCACGAAATCGGGGTGTCCCAATGACCGAGAGCGCTCGGCACATGGGCACAAGATTTGCTCTATAAATAAGCAGATAGGTAATAAGGAGGAGACGATGTGGAAATATGATTTCGTGGCGGCGAAAAGAATTCTTCTCAGACTTCCGCGGCGATATCGATCCGAAGGGAGGCCGGCTTCTCTTCTTAGACATCTAAAAACCCATCTCTCCGGCCGGCCTTGACATGGCCTGTACTCCGAATTATGCTCGCTCACAGGAGCGTATCGGTAAAACATATGCGAAACATTGCCCGCGGGCAGGCGCCGCCGAAAACCGATTCCCTATCCATCGGATTCACTAAGGTCAGCATGTGGATTTCTGGATAAAATTTCTCAGCTACATCAACCTGGCCGGAGCGATTCATGCTCTGATCCAGTCGATGTTGTTGTTCTTTATTCGAAGGGGCAATCGCCGGGCCAACAAAATCATGGCCTTTTTCCTCCTGGCCTTGGCGATCGGCATGGCTAACGGGATTATCTCGCTCCTCGGCCTTTACGAAATCTGGCCCGCCCTCTCGATCCTCATGGGCTCCGTGATCCTGACCTACGGCCCGCTGTTCTATCTTTACATCAGAGCGATGACCGACAAGGATCACCGGTGGACACCCTTCGACGTCCTCCACGGTGTTCCCTTCCTCCTGGGAATGCTCGTCTACGGAGCTTACTTGAGACTCCCGGGGGACGGCTCGGCTTTGTCGGGCTTCATCGGATTTGCCGTCCGATCCCCCTGGCTCATCGTCACGATCCTGTCGACCCTTCAGACGGTCGTATACGTCGCCTCCGTCATCCGTCTCCTTTGGGCTCATTCCGAGAGGATAAAAGCGACATATTCGACGATCGACCGGATCAACCTCGGCTGGCTCCGGCGGCGCCTGGTCGTTTACGCCGCGATCTGGGCCGTCGGCCTGGCGATGGTGGCCGCAGTCAGGTTTGAGAGCCGGGCGATCGGCCTGGTCGGTCAGATCGTTTCCTTTCTCATCGCCTTGAACACGTTCATGACCGGATACCTGGCCATGCTCCAACCCGAGATCTTCTTCGGCCCCTTCGAAGCCAGGCCGGCCCGACGGTACGAACGCTCGTCCCTGACGCCGGAAAACGCCGCGCTCCACAAGACGCGTTTGCTCGAGCTGATGGAGCGCGAAAAATCCTTTTTAGATCCCGAAATCACCCTCCCCAAGCTGGCCCAGGCCCTCGAAATTCCGGTCGCTCATCTTTCCCGCGTCATCAACGATCTTTTCGGCCGGAATTTCTACGAGTTCATCAATCATTACCGCGTCGAGGACGCCAAGCGGCGGCTGGCGATGCCCGATGCGGGACGGGAAAAGCTGATCACCGTCGCCCTGGACTGCGGTTTCAATTCCGTGGCCACCTTTAACCGGGTTTTCAAGGAACTGGCCGGCCGGACTCCCTCTGAGTATCGGAAGAATCCGACCGTGCCGTAAAAAATTTTCATAAGAATTCTAATGAATAACAGAATCCAGCCTGCTTAAACAATAATCTATGCAATTTATTTGGCGACGCCAACAAGAGACATGAATAAGGTTAATATGATCAAGAATCCAAGGGGATCGATAATACTGTCTGGGAAAATAGTACGTGGAAATATCGGATGAACGAGCTTGATGATCCCTAAACCAATAAACAAGGCGTGAATTTAAAAATACAGCATCAGATAAAGTTTCTGCTCGCTGTGGCTCATGTGAACATCCGGAGAGTCTCGATAGAAGCTAGCCTTGTGGTAATACAAATATTCAAATCCAAGGCTGAGATTGCCGATAAGTTTGACTCCAATTCTGGGTTTGAATATGCCGATGATCTTGTTTCCAGCCGGTCCGACAAACGTATGAAGTCCGTAAAGGTAATAGATCGCCGTCACTTGTCCCATGTTCGCAAGATTAAGAGTGCCCTCAAACTTGGCTTCTGCTCCGCCTGAATAATCATAATTCCGGCCATGGATCCCGGCCTCCACAAAATCAATATAGGGCGAATTGCTTGCGCCGAGAGGGACGAACCCGAGATGGAATGCGGATTGAAGATTAGAATTCTTGGACAACTGCCACTTGGCAATGATTCCTCCACCGAAGCCCAGAGCGCTGACTTCGAAAATCCTGCTGTCCCAGTAGTTATAATGTTGAAATGCCCCAATCAGCATTTCCAGATTCCCAGAGTGAACGGTCTTGCCGAATAAAAGACCATATCCGACGACATTGTCCAGATATTTCGTTCCCACGTTTTTTCCGTAACTGAGATCTATCCGAAGCTTGAAGAAATCAAAAGGCTTTCGAGGGCGTATTTCAAACGGATCGCCATAGTCAAGATGAATATTGAAAATGCCGCTTAGGCTGCCCGTCCCGAAGCTTGCTCCCTTATTGAACCAATGCGCCCCGGCGGCCAACGTCATATTGAGCGATTCTTTCTGATAGACCTCTTTCGGAGTGACTCTTGTCAGCTTTCCCTGCAAAAGCCTGTCGAAAGCTCTCCCGGGACTAAGAATCCCAGCCGCAAATTCCCGGAAAAATCTCTCCACCCCGGTCGTTCGATCATCCAGGATATTCGAAGTTAATCTGTAAAGGATCTCTCCAAATAATGCGCCGCTGAAAGTCGTGTTGATAATATCGTTATACGCCGGCAGCGTCGTTTCTGCGAAATACTCCCACATCAAACTGCCCATAAAGACAAAAGGCACGGATTCGAAGTAACTATATCCGTTCGCACGAGCGGAATTTAAAAAAGCGCCCCCGGAATAGGGATGAAAGAAAAAATTCATGCCTAAATTGTCTGTATCCCATACCCAGCCCGTTTTTAAGTTATTTTTCCAGCTCTCAGGTCCTATGTGCGACCAAGAATCATTAAAAACAAACCTATCAACCGCCCATACAAAAACATTTGTTGAGACAACCCTGAGAGCAACCACCCACAGAGGAGATTTCTTGTTATGCTCTGGGTCGTCAGCCCGCAACCGAACGGGCGCCGCGCTAAACGGCTGTTGTTGGAGGGAAAATGTTATGGGCCCAGAGCCGCCTCCCTTCACGCTGTCGGTGTTGGTTCGAAAAGAAGATAAACAAAAATTCGCAGCATAGGCTTGCGGGGATTGATGCAATCTCGGTCGCGGAGGATCGTTGCTCTCGGATAATAGGCGCCCGTACGCGTGTGATCCGCCACTGACTAAGGCCGCGAAACAGACTAAGGCCATCAGCGCGAATTTCCATTTTAGCCCGCAAAAAAGCTGCCTTTCTTGTTCCGTTACGGTCTCCTCTTTGACAGAAACACGGAAGTTAGCTTTCTGAGGGGATATCGAAGATTACTGCAACCCCAATCAAAAAAACCGATACAGGGATCGCGCATCTGCAATTTATGGGCTGCCTTTTCTTCGTCGTCGGCCCCGATAAGGTGCTTCTCGGGGCCGACGTGAAGGGGTTGATAAAAGCTCGACTCACCCCAGCCTACTCCTGATTGATCTTTTTCCTTTTGCCCGGCGGAGCCTGCTTGACCTTCTTGACCTGCTCGGCGTCGTTTTTATGCCGATCTGTCATCTGCTGGCTCTCGACGGCATGGTTCTTCTTCAAATCAGAGATCTTGGCCTCGTAAGCTCTATTGACCTTGGCTTTTTCAGAGGCGTCGCGGAGTCGCAGTGCCTCCTCGTCGCGCTTCTGTTGCATGTTTTTGATCTCTTGCGCTTGGCTCAACTCCAAGAGTCTCTTTTCTTCAATCTGCCGCCTCTGAACGGCCGCGGCTTGCGTGTTGATGGACTGTTGTCCTTGGGGGTCGAAGACCCTGGCCGGAGCCAGTTCTTGCCGGGCCTGGTCCCTGTTTAAATAGACTTTTGGTTTTGCGGCTTCATTTTGCCGGATGGCCGGCCGGAAAATCTGGACCTCTTGGCCCACGACCCTCGTACGTCCCGGCTGCTGGGCATCTTGCAGCCCGTATCTGAGGACGGCCCGCCCGGTGATTCGACGGACCTCATCAAGCCCGATTCCTTCGTTGATGATCCTGTCGTTGCGGGTGTAGATGTTGTTGTGCATAGATGTATAGTTGACGATCGTCTGGTTGCGTTCAAACGGAAGGACATAGGGATTGAGATCCTGGTCCTGAAAATGCGGGCCCTGGATGAAGACCCAGAAATTAAGTGGAATATTGATCGAAAGCGAATTGAAATTCATTCCGGCTCTGAACTCGACGCCAGGCGGAAGAGGCGCCCAGCCCATGTATTGGTCGTTCGACCTCCAGGTCACCCAGGCGGGGCCCCAGACCGTGCCGGGAACCCAAAACCAGCCGATGTCATTATCCCAGCCCCAGCGGCCATAATGGAAGGGAATGTCTCCCCATTCCTGGTCCGAGATCCAGGTCCAGCCGTAATCGGTCCAGACCCAATGCCCGTCGCTATAGGGCCGCCAGCGGTAGCCCATATGCCTGGGGATCCAAACGTAGCCGAAGGGGTTGAGGTAGATCCAGTTTCCATAGGGGGACAAACGATCATAAAAGTAAGAAGTCTCTTCATGTCGACCATACCCTTGAGGACTGCGAGAATACTGTTGAACACTGGGATCAATGGTACTTCCCCCGCTGGGGGAATAGCCGACTTCAGGCGAAGAAAAATACCCAGCGGAGCTCGTCGTGATCACAAGAATCACGGGAATGATCCAGAAGCCTTTTTTCATATTGGTTCTCCTTTAATTAAATTAGGTTATGCAAACTTTATGCCAATTCATTTTCGTTATTTCCTCTCCGTTTTCATGAATGCGCCTTGCTTTCAAAGCCCTGATAGCCACGACACATGGGGTGAAAAGGATGGCCCGGTCCTAATAATCATTTCGGGATAGCTTGACAGTCAATAAGCTCTTTTATAGGAAATGTGCTGTTTTATAGGACAATTACTTAGGCGGGAAAACAGCTAAATTTATCTGCCGGAGACTTTGAATCGCCGGTCACCTGAAATTCCGCCGTTTTCCAGAGAGGAAATCAATTTCCTGACATTCTGAGAACGCGGAAAGATTCTGGCATGAAAACTGTATTTAGACAGGTAGCTTCTCCCGAGTCCATCGCGCCGTCCAATATAGGCTGGGAGCAGGACAGCAAGAGGCAAAAGAAAAAAAGGAGAGTCCGAATGAGAAGACAAGTTAAGATCTGGGGTGTCCTGTTGATGATTGTGCTGCTCTCTTCCTTTGCCGCTGCCGTTCAGAAACCGGCGGTTCAGCAGGCGGGGACGACGAATCAGCTCGTAATCGGCGCGCAAGACGTGATCACGGCTTCCGATGCCGGAGGAGGCTATCTCACCACGAGAGATATTATCCTCATTGTAATCATTATTCTGGCGATTATCGGCCTGGCCGCCATCCTTTAGCTTTTATACGTCCGACAGGTCAAGCCGAGCCAGTCTCGCCGGGCGTTGCGGAGAGAAAGCCCACGTAGGCGAGATATGAATGGGGACCAGCTCAAAGGGAACAGGTTTCTCCCATTGTCGGGGGAATTGCGCTCGTCGCAGGTATCGCGCTGATTCTTGTAGTCCGCAGAAAGAATTAACGGAGTTTTCGCGATGTCCGTTCCCGGCTGACCGGCGAGGCCGGGCGGTTTTCTTCTTTATGAGCAAGAAGGGAAAACGAACGGACAAGGAGGATGTTCATGTTCGTCCTGGGATTCGACGAGGACGATTGGCCGTCGATCAAGAAGACGATCAAGTTCGCCAAGAAATCCCGGCTGTCTACGACCCAGTTCCTTATCCTGACCCCCTTGCCCGGCTCGGAATTTTATGAAAAGATGTCGCTGGAAAACCGCCTCCGGTTCCATGACTGGGCGCTTTATGACGTCCATCATGTCGTCTTCCAGCCGGCGCGGTTTTCTCTGTTCGACCTGCAAAAAGCCCAAATGTACTGCCACAAAAAGTTCTACTCCTTGAAACAGATGTTCGGGAAGATTCTCGCGGGCCAGTGGCTCAGCGTCGGCGTCGCCCATTACGCCCGGAAGCTCAACCGGATGTGGACAAAACGCAACCGGACGTTCCTCAGAGTCGTCGACCTATTGAAGCCCAAGGCGGGCGCCAGGATCTCCGTGGATTACAGGGAGGATGTCTCCCTCGAGCTCTGAGAAGAAGGCCTTTTGACTCCCGCCCCCGCGCCGGCCCGGCTTGATTAATTTTATTTCTTTTTTTATAATCCCCTAAGAAATAGATGGAAATCCGATGGCAACTGTTCTGATCATCGATGATGATAAGCTTATTTGCGACTGGATCGCGAATGTCGCAACCAAGTTGGGGCATAGTTCATTTTATGCCCACACACTCAAAGAGGGGCTCAGGAAAGCCCAATCAGAGCCACTCGATATCGTTTTTATCGACGTGCGCTTGCCCGATGGAAGCGGCTTGGAGATCATGCCGAAGATCAAAGCCGCCCGATCTTCCCCGGAAATCATCGTGATCACCGGGCTGGGCGATCCAGATGAGGCCGAACTCGCCATTCAAAACGGAGCCTGGGATTATATAGAAAAGCCGGCTTCATTCGAAGCCCTAAAGCTTCACATTATCCGGGCTCTTGAATATCGAGCGGAAAGAAAATCGGGGAAGCCGCCGGTCGTTTTGAAAAGAAAGGGCATTATCGGAGATTCACAAAAGATCACTTCTTGTCTGGAACTACTTACCCAGGCCGCCGGCAGCAACGTCAATGTTCTCATCACCGGCGAAACCGGAACCGGGAAAGAGCTTTTTGCAAGGGCTGTCCATTATAACAGCTCTCGGGCCAAAAGAAATTTTGTGGTCGTTGATTGTACGGCGCTTCCCGAGACGCTTGTTGAAAGCGTTCTTTTTGGGCACGCGCGGGGAGCTTTCACCGGAGCCGATCGAAGCGAGGAGGGGTTGATCAAGCAAGCCGACGGAGGAACTCTTTTTTTAGATGAGATCGGGGAGCTGCCGTTTTTGATTCAAAAGCGATTCCTCCGGGTCATTC
>JAPKZH010000019.1 GCA_026393905.1 Candidatus Aminicenantota bacterium | reverse complement strand
GTTTAATGAGACATCTATCTTTCTCTGCCTTCATCTTAGTTTTTGCTTTAGCTTTGTTTTTTTCAACGGGCGCGGGCGTTTTAAAACCCCAGCCCGTCCCGGATCAACCGGTCTTCGACAATTGCACGAGCATCCTGGTCGGGAGGCTGGCCTCCCTCGACGGCTCGACCATGACCTCCCATTCCTGCGACAGCAACACGGACCGCACCTGGATCACCATCGTACCCCATCAAAAACACAAACCGGGCGATATGGCTAAAGTCTATAACGAGCCCAAAAGAACCAAAGGCCCGGACGAGACGGATCGAGTGGAAGCCGGCGAAATCCCTCAGGCCGCGGAGACGTACGCCTTCATGAACGCGGCCTATCCGATCATGAACGAATACCAGCTGGCCATAGGCGAGACGACGATCGGCGGCCGCATGGAGCTCAAGAGCAGCGAAGGGATCATCGATGCGCCCGAGCTCTACCGCCTGGTCCTGGAGAGGGCCAAGACGGCCAGGGAGGCGATCCGGATCGCCGACGATTTGACGAAAAAGTACGGCTACAATGACTACGGCGAATGCTTCACCTTCGCGGACACAAAAGAGGTCTGGCATTTCGAGATCTACGGCCCGGGCAAGGGGAAAAAAGGCGCGGTCTGGGCCGCCCAGCGCGTCCCGGACGACGAGATCGGCTGTTCGGCCAACGCCGGCCGCATTCGCAAGATCGACTTGAAGAACAAAGAATATTTCATGGCCTCCGACAATGTCTTCAGCCTGGCCCAGGAGATGGGCTTCTGGAACCCCAAGTCGGGCGAGCCCTTCGAACTCAGCTACGCCTATAACCCAAATTCGAGGACGAGCCTCGGCTGCCGGCGGCGGGAATGGCGCGTTCTGAGCCTGCTGGCGCCTTCCTTGAGGCTCAATCCGGAATCGGAAAATTATCCATTCTCCGTGAAGCCGGATAAAAAGGTCACGATCCAGGACCTGCTGGTCATTTTCAGGGATGCTTACGGCGGGACAGAGTTCGACATGACCAGGGGCCTGATGGTCGTCAACCGCAAAGGCGAAACCGTCAAAAGCCCGGCGGCCAGCCCATTCCTGAACAACGACCTGCGGGAGCTCCTCCGCATCAGGCGGGAACGGTCGATCTGCTCTCCCGCGGCGACCTATCTCCAGATCACCCAGTCGCGGGGATGGCTGCCCGATCCGATCGGCGGCATAGTCTGGCTGGGATATGACCTCCCGGCGACGACGCCCCATACCCCCTTTTATTGCGGGATCGCAAAAATGCCGGACTCCTACATGATCGACGGCCGCTGGGGCTTCAAGAACGAAAGCGCCTGGTGGGCGTTCCGGACCGTGAGCAAGCTGGCCCAGATCCGCTACCAGGACATGAGCAAGGAGATCGAAAAAGTTTGGAAATCCATCGAGGACAAGGCCTTCGCGGACCAGAAAACGATCGAGGACGAAGCCTTAGCCCTTCTCAAGAAAGACCCGGACGAAGCCAAGAAATTTCTCACGGATTATTGCCTCAAGCTGGCCAGCGGGGCCGTCGAGGCCTACTGGAAGCTTGAGCGGGATCTCTGGACAAGATTTAATTACATGTTTTAGCGGCGATCAAGTGCCAGCGCTTCGCTAGCGTGTCAATGCGAGGTGCGCAGTGCCGTGAAAATCTGATCCATCGTGTCATTCCGAGCGGAGCGAGGAATCTCCGCTTTTATTGCGAGAGACCTAAGCGGAGATTGCCACGGCACAACGTGCCTCGCAATGACAGGGTCAGATTGCTTTGATCCATC
>JAPKZH010000178.1 GCA_026393905.1 Candidatus Aminicenantota bacterium | reverse complement strand
TGAACGGCGACAAATTCCCCTCGTTTGAAAAGAAAGGCAGCGGCAACGGGACGCCGACGTCTCGGCCGCCGGGAATAAAATAGAGCCGAAAGGATCTCTTGATTTACGATCTTCCATCGAGAACGGCACAGATAGAAAATCGCATAAATGGAAATGCGTGTCTAACGGACTTTAGGCTTCACAAAGCGAAAGAAATTCGTTAAAATAGATCATTAGAAAGAAAGGAGAAGGATCTATGAAAAAATGGCAGTTGAAGATTTTTTGTGTGTTCCTGGGTTTTGCCTTCCTGCTTGCGTTTTCCGGCGCGGCCAACGCCGAGGTCTACATGAAGCAGAAGCGCCACACCGACGAGACGAAGGTGATGGGGAAGACGCAGCCGGCCAAGGACGAGATCGTCATCACCTGGCTGGGCAAGGACAAGGCCCGCATGGACTTCGACCAGGACAAGTCCACGATCATCCTGCTCGACAAAAACGTGATCATCTCCCTCGATCATACCAAGATGACCTACACCGAGATGCAGATCGGCGAATGGGAGAAGACGATCGAGGAATCCATGAATAAGGAGGCCAAAACCGACGAAGACAAGGAAGGCGCCAAAAAAGCGCTCGGCTTCCTCAAGGGCCTCAAGTCTTTGGTCAAGTTTGAGACCAAGGTCACGGAGACCAAAGAGGCGAAAAGGATCAAAGACTGGAACTGCCGCAAGTATATTCTTAAGACCAACATGCCCATGGTAAAACTGACTTCGGAAATCTGGGCCACGGAAGACATCCAGGTCGATTTCAACCTTTATCGCAAAATCAGCAATGCCATGATGGCCGGCCTGCCCGGGATGCAAGAATCTCTCAAAGAGATGGAAAAAATTAAGGGCGTCATGGTTTACAGCGAGTCGAGCGGCAGCGCCATGGGGGCCAATGTGAAATCTACGGACGAGCTCCTGGAAATCGCGGACAAAACGGCTCCCGCCGGCGCCTACGAGATCCCCAAGGGATACACCAAGGCTAAGGCATAACCCGAAAAAGGAAAAAATTTAGCCGGCAGATCAATAGAGCCCGGCCTTCTTTAACACCTGGGGAATGCCGGGTTTCTTCATCAGCTCTTCGATGTCCTTGACCGTGCGGGGGATGCCGGCGGTCAGGTTTTCGCAGCCTGTCTCGGTGATGAGGATTGTATCTTCGACGCGCACACCCAGGTTCTCCGCGGCGTAAATGACCATGGGCTCATTGGCGAAGACCATTCCCGGCTTGAGCACCTGGGGGCCGCCCGTGACATCATGGGTAGCCATGCCGACATAATGGCCGAACCCGCCCCTCAGCCGTTTGAAATAATCCTTGGTTAGGTCGAATCCCTGCTTGGTCAGGATCTCCTCAACTTCCTTCCGGCATTGCTCGGCCGTCAACTCGGGCCGATAGACCTTCATGTTGGCTTCGTGGACGGCCAGGGCGGCTTCATAGACTTCCTTCTGTCGCGGCGTGAACTTGCCGTTGGCCGGGTAGGAGATGGTGATGTCGATGTCGTAGTAGTTCAGGTCCGGGCCGGCGTCGACGACGATGAAATCCCCGTCCTTGAGCAGGCGGTCATGCTTGTAATAGTGGACATAAGGATGGTTCTCCCCGGACGAGATGATGATGCCGTAGGCCAGCTCCTGGGCGCCCTCTTTCAGGTTGATGTAGTCAAAGACAGCGGCCAGCTCATATTCAAACATGCCGGGCCGGGTGGCCTTCATCATCTCGGTGTGGGCTTTGACGCCGATACGGCCGGCCTTGCGCAACAGCTCGATCTCGGCGGGGGACTTGATCGCCCGCTGCTCCCAGATAAAGTTCGAGCAATCGCGGACTTCCGCCATCGGGAATTTCTCTTTCAAGAGCTTGACGAACTGCTGCTCGCGGGTCGGGCGCTGGTCCCAGAAGTTGAGGGCCTGGTTCCTCTGGAGCGTCATGAATTTTTCCGTGCTGGCTTCCCGGGCCAGCTCCTCGGGATAGAAAGGCGTATAGAGGACCTTGGACCTGGACGCCATCATCGTAAACATCATTGTAAAATTCTCGTAGGGCAGGACCTGTTGGATCCCCGTGACTTCTCTGGGATTCTTGACGAGGTCGACGCTGATACCCTCATTGCGTGCCGCTGCTTCTGTGGTGGTGAAAAAGAGCAGGCTGGTTTTGCGGATTCCGTCGACCATCAGGACGGCATTGGGGATCTCCACGCCGGTCAGATAAAAGAAATCGTTGTTCTGGAAATACGGGTAGTAGCTTGCGATCGGCTGGGCGCCGAAGATCACAGCGATGCCGTCCGGGATTTTTTCCATGAGCTTCTGCCGCCGGGCGGCGTATTCGGATTTGTCGAAAAGAAGCGCCGCGCTCAGCGCGGAAGTTGCCAACAGAGTGATTGCCGCAAAAGCGATGATTTTTGCCGTAAGGCCTGATGTCTTTCTCATGCCGACCTCCTTGGTGGATTTCTTTGGAAATGAGTTTATCAGGACGGAGGGAAAAAGAAAAGGATGAATGAGAAGAAAATACGCCTTCGGGAAGGCGTGAGAAAATTGCTTTTTTTTAAATAAAAGATAAAAATAATGGCCATTCGCTCTGGTTCACCAAGAGCCTGGACGAATCGATAAGATTTTGCGATCGGTTTGATTATCGAATGGAGAGTCTATCCTAAAGCAGGATCATGGCCGAACATGTCTGCCCGCCCTGGCTGTCATTTTTGCTGATCAACCCGTTTCGACGATGGGCACAAAATCCAAGGAAGATATTGAGCCCTTATCTACAAAAGGGAGATGCGGCCTTGGATGCAGGCTGCGGTCCAGGCTATTTCACGATCGCCATGGCCGACCTGGTGGGGGAGGAGGGGCTGGTCATTGCCGCCGATATCGATGCTGAGATGCTGCAAAAACTCAGGCGGCGGGCGGAGAAAGCAGGGGTCATATCACGAATCCGACTCCACCTTGGTCAAAAGGACCGGCTCGGAGTGAGAGAAAAGGTGGATTTCGCGCTTGCCTTCTGGACGGTCCACGAGGTCCGCGATCAGGATCGATTTTTCAGCGAAATTCGCTCTTTGATGAAAC
>JAPKZH010000513.1 GCA_026393905.1 Candidatus Aminicenantota bacterium | reverse complement strand
TGTTGGCGTCTTTGAGGTAGGTGCAGAACAGTTGACCGCCTCCCATGTTAGCGCCGGTCAGCACGTCAGGCTGCTCGGGGATGACCGTTTTCCAATTCTCCTTGGCCGGCTTCTTGGGATCGATCAGGACGACCTTGAAATTCGGCGCGTCGGCGTTTGTGTAGACCAGGAACTGATTTCCGACATTGTCCACGGCGCTGGCGTCATAATCGAAGCCCTTGATGAGGAGCTCGAAGGGCGCGCCCTTCTTGGCCAGGTCCTTGGCATAGAGCTCCGTGCCCGACGTCCCCTGGGAAACGCTGAGGAAGGCGTATTTCTCGTCTTCGGTGACGGACAGTTGAAAATAGCGCAGCGGATGCTGCTTGTCCTCGTAGATGAGAGTGTCCTTGTCCTGGGGATCGCCCAGCTTATGATAGAATACTTTCTGAAACTCGTTTTTAGCGGTCAGCTCTTTGCCGGGAGCCGGCTTGTCGTAAGCGCTGTAGTAGAATCCGTTCCCCTGGAACGACGCCCCCGAGAAATTGACCCATTGAATGCGGTCGGGAAGCTCTGTCTTGGTGGCGATTTCCGTACCCCGGATCTCGGACCAGTCCGAGCCCGCTTCGCCCCGGCTGACGGCGGCCAATTTTTTGTCGCCCGAAAAGCCGATCAGGCCGATGCGCACCGTACCGTCCGGCGAGAGCTGGTTGGGGTCGATAAAGACTTCCGGCTGGCCCTCCAGTCCCTTCTGGATATAGATCACGGATTGGTTCTGAAGCCCGTCGTTTTTATAAAAGAAATAATATTCCCCGACCCGGAAGGGCGATGAATAGCGGGGATAATTAAAGATATCGGTCACCCGTTTGCGGATCTTTTCCCGGAAAGGATTTTTGGCCAGGGTGCCGAAGGTGACGTCGTTTTGGGCTTTGACCCATTCCTTGACGTCGGCGGCGTTGTCGTTCTCGAGCCACCGGTAGGGGTCGGCGACTTTGGTGCCGAAATAATCATCCACCTGGTCGACTTTTTTCGTCACAGGATAGGCGATCTTCTCCTCCTTCTTGCAGCCCGGCAGCCACACGAGCCCAAACACGATCAGAAGCGCTAGCCATTTCTTTTCCATTGTTGCCTCCGTCATAATAATTTGCATTCAAAAAAGATATCAATTTTACCTAGCTTTTTGACAAATTGCATCTTCGATGATTTCGGCGGTATGGGCGACACGCGTCCGGAGGCCGCGGCTCCGGCAGCCGCCGCGGATCTGGAGGAGGCATCCCGGACAGTCCAGGGCTATGATGTCGGCGCCGGTTTTTTCGATCGCTGCCAGCTTGTCGGCCAGCAAGGCTGCCGAGATTTCCGGATTTTCCAGGCTGAAGCTTCCCGCAAACCCACAGCACTTGTCCGGCTCCTCCATCTCGACGATTTCGCTTTCTAAGGCTTTTTCAACCAGCCTCCGCGAGGCCCCGGCCGCTTTTAAGACGTTCTTGTGATGGCAGGAATCATGATAGGTGACCGTCCGAGTTTTTCGTTCGGCCGGCATGAGGGCCGAAAGGTCTTCGAGCTCGTTCTCGAAAATAAACTGGCTGAATGTTTTGACCCGCTTCGCCAACTCCTTAGCTTCGGCGGAATCATTCACCTCGGGCCCTTTTTTTGCGAGCATGGTCGTGCACGTCGGGCAAAGCGTGATGATCGGGCCTTGAGCCTCAGTTTTCTCCAAAAGCTTGGCAAAAGCTTTTCCGGAGGCTGTTCTGAATCCGGCGTTGGAGGGAGGGAATCCGCAACATAGAGCCGGCGCCGGCCTGACCGCATAGCCGAGCCTGGAAAGGACGCGGGCAGCGGCCATCCCGATCTCCGGATAAAAATGTTCGACAAGGCAGCCGGCGAACAGGCTCACCGTACCCTTTATTTGTTTATTTTCTGACATTTCCGGGACAAAGCTCTTTTTAAATAAACTTGAAAATGGCTTCTGGGCCGGGGCCGGCAGAGAGCGAAACCGGTCGTATTTTTTCATCCAGGCCGGGAGCTTTCGGCTGAAGCCATTCTTTTTGCCGATGAGCCGCCGGGCTTTTCTGGCCGCGCCGAAGACGGCCTTTTGTATGTTCGGCCGGGCCATCACGCCGTCAAAGGCCAAGCGCTTCCAGAGCGGTTTTCCCGTCTCCGTGTTTATTCGTTCCGCCAAAGCCGTGATCAGGTCGGCGATTCTGATCTTTGTCGGGCAATACGCCTCGCAGCGGTGGCAGCGCAGGCAGACCTTGGCCAGACGCTTTGATTCCTTGAGCCCGTGGATCCAGGCCGTCAGCAGCGTCCCGATTCCGCCCATGTAAATATGCGAGAATTCGTCGCCGCCGATGATCTGGTAGACGGGGCAGACATTCAGGCAGGCCGAGCATTTGACGCAGCGCAGGACTTCGCGAAACTGCGGATCGGCCAGGATTTCCGAGCGGTGATTGTCGAGAAGGATGATGTACTGCAGTCCTTTGTGCGGGCCGGCGATAAAGGACACGTAGCTCGTGATCGTCTGCCCGGTGGCAGTCCTCGGCAGGAGCTTGAGGAGCAGGAGCGCATCCTCAACCCGGGGAAGAACCTTTTCGATACTGGCCAGGACGATGTGAACGGGCGGGACCGTCGACACCAGCCGGCCGTTGCCCTCGTTGGTGACGACCATGATCGCGCCGTTCTCGGCGATCAGGGCATTGGCCCCGGTCAATCCCGCCTGGGCGGCGAACACTTCCTTGCGCATTTCCTGCCGGGCGATGCGGACGAGCGCCGGAATCTCTGCCGGAACTTTTTGTCCGGTCTTCTCGGAAAAAAGGGCCGCCACGTCATGCCGGGTCAGGTGGATGGCCGGCATCACCATGTGCGTCGGCCTTTCGGCGCCCAGCTGGACGATCCATTCGCCGAGGTCCGTTTCCCTGGCCTCGACGCCGTGTTCGCCCAGGAAATCATTCAGGCCGGTCTCTTCGCTGACCATGGACTTGCTTTTGACCATTTTCAGCACGCCGTGGTCCCGGCAAATTTTAAAAATCAACCGATTTGCCTCGGCGCCGTCGCGCGCGCGGAGCACGATGCTGCCGTGAGCCCGGGCTTTCTCCTCAAACCGGGCCAGCAGTCGTTCATTCTGCTCGAGGGCGCGGTCTTTGAGCTCGGCGAGCTCCGTGCGGAGAGCCTCAAAATCATAGCCCTGAAGCGCATTCTGCCGCTTGCCGAGATAGCTCAGGGAAAAATTCTGAAGGACGGCTTTGAGGGACGGATCGACCTTTATCCGCCCCCCCTTTATTCTCAAAGGGGAAGAGGGGGAATTCATATTCTTAAATTTAACGCCTTCTTTCATGCTCTTTTAATTCATAGTCAAAGTCTTTTGATGTCTTTCCACCGCTCATGACATATCCTTACATCTCGTCCATCAACAGAATAACGAGCTGCGATGGACCATGAACACCGATTGTCAGTTGGGACTCAATATCAGAGGTCCGGCTCGGACCTGTGATCAGCGAAACCTGGGGAGAGGGAATCTTGGTTTGAGAAAGGTGGCCGGAGATCTCGGCGGAAATACTTTCAAGGCCGGGGACGATCTTCGTCCGCTCCAGCAGGCAGATACAAATGTCCGGAAGCGTCCAGACATTTTTTTCTTCGTCGTTCCGGTCAAAATGGACCACACTCCCGGTCTCGGCGATTCCGTAATCCGCGGCGACCAGGCCTGCCTCCACCCAGAGCGAACCCGTTGTCAAGCCGGTTTCCAAATCGGAAAACTCTCGCCCGAACGGATCGCGCCGCTTGAGCTCGGGGGAGATAATCGCGCTCCGGATATTGTTCCTTTTGAAAAAATCCTTTACCTGCTTAATAGCCTCATCGAGCCCGGGCGTCGGCTCGACTTCGGCACCCGCCAGTATGGCCTTTTCGATGAATCGTTCGGTCAGCCGGCTCATCTTAATCTTTCAAGATTCTCTGAGATCGCTGCGACATCTTCGATGCCTAGCCACGACTTCGTCGGATAGCCACGTCCCTGCCCGCCCGGCCATGATTAAGGGGCGTGGCAGTCATGGATCGGCTCACCAGCGTTTGGCCTTTTTCGGTTCCATCTTTCGCAGATCAAGGCCCTGCTCGAGAGCGCCGATCCGGTAGAGGCAGATCTCGCGGAGCGAGGAAGGATGGTGGAGCACTTCGGACAGGGATTGATGGCCAACCGCCCACACTCCGCCGCCCCTGACAACGACGACTTTATAATCATGGAGAAGACGGATCAGAGTCTCCGTGTCGACCTTGGCCGGAACGACGGGAATGACTAAATACAAAAAGCTGCCTTCGGCATCGATCGGGACGATCCGGCCCTGCGCCTCCTCCTGGCCGGGATAGCGGAAGCGGGAATGGGCTTCCGCTTCGGGGATGTAACAATGCATGATGGTCTGGAAATCGGTCTCGGCGTAGATCATCTTGTGGAGACCGAGCTCGGGCGAATCCGAAGAATCGGCCGCGAGCGGCAGCTTGAGAAGAGGCCCACCGACCTCGCGAGGCATGGACGCTTTCGGGGCGTAAAGCAGGTCATTGACGCCTCGGACCGACATGGAACCGGTATGAAACGGCGACAAGCGCGATTCGAAGATCCTGGCGCCGGACTTTTTGAATTCTTTGAGGATCTCGGCCTCCTCGGGAAAATCGCACCGCTCATCGCCCCCGACGGTGTAAGCGTCCGGCCGGAAACTGAACAGCGAATCCGGGTCGGACCGTATTTTTTGTCGGGCCGCTTCGACATCGACGCCCTGCTTCTTTGCCTGGCGGACGACGGCGCCAGCGTTATTTGCCAGGCAGATCAGGAAAAACGCCTCCTTGAGCGTCCGTCCCCGGGCGAACGTCCCGTGGGTCTGGATGACGGTCACGGGATGATCGGCCAGGCGCTTGGGGATGACCTCGGCCATTTCAAGGGAACCGCTCGGCACGGCCACCCAATCCACATGTATGTGACCGCCCAGGTGATAATAGCCCAGCGGGTCGATCGGAATGAAATCCGACGGCTGGTTGGGCTTGTCCGCATCGTCGAACGTGACGACGGCCAGGTCCTTGGTATGGGCATGGATCGACGCGCCGACGCCTTCGAGCGAAAGGACCCGGGCGTGGATGTCCGTTTCGGATGACGCCTTGTAATAGCCGTAATCGGTGTCCGTGGCCGACAGGAAGCAGATCTGGTCGGGCTCGAGGTCTCCCTTTTGTGAGCCGGTGGCCGTGATGATGATCTGGTCTTCACCGGCCTCATCCTTGATCCGGATGGCCATGTTCCCGCTGTGGCTGTCCTGGATGTCGTAGAGAAGCGAAGCGCGGCCGATGGATTGAAAGAGCCTCAAGATCTCTTCGCTCGCCTTCCATTTTCTGCGGTTCATGAGTCCCTGCCTTTGATTTTGAGGGCTTTCCGCACGGCTTCGGACGGCCGGCCTTTCTCGTCCCAGCCCCGGACCTTGTAATAATCCGACCGCATCCGCTCCTGGGCATCGCGCGAAACGACTTTCTCCTCGCCGGCCACGATGATCGGGACTTGGCTAAAACGCTCGGGAAGGGCGTCGTCTTCCTTGACCGTGCCGGCTTCGTCGTTGAACATCCGTTCGAGGGTTGCGATCCGGTTGGCGATCTCCTCGAGCCGCGCCACAGAAAAATCCATCCCCGTCACCCCGCTGACCATCCGCGCCCAGGGATCGGTGGAGAAGGCGAATCCTGTGAAGCGGCAGATGCCCAGGCTATCCTGGAGGATTCCCGTGTTCTGCATGTTGCGGATGGCGATAGGCGACTGGAGAAGGCTGAACCGGGGGATCTCCTTGGTGCCGCCGAAAAAGGCCAGCGAGACCGCGTATCCTCCGCGCAGGTGACAGGCCCCGGTGGGAGAAGTCATATAGCCCAGCGCCTGGGTGAAAGAGGCTCTGGGATCATAGCCGGGAATTTCCAGTTTTTTTACGGTCATGGAAAGCTCGGGATGCTTGAAATGGCCGGCCAACCGGAACGACCCTTCGGCGAGCTTGTCCCCGATACCCTGCCTGTAGGCCGTTAGGCGGGCCAGGGTTTCCAGGGCATCGAAGTTTCCAAATTTCAGGTCAAGCCCGCCCGTATCTTCGGGCCGCACATATCCGCTTTCAAAAAGCTCCATGGCACAGGCCGTCGTGCCGCCGAAGCTCATCGTGTCCATCCCGAGCTCGTTGCATCGGTAGTTGGCGCGCGTGATCGCGGGCAGGTCATAGACACCGCACAGCGGCCCCATCATCACCACGGTTTCATACTCGGGACCTTCGCCTTTCTCGCACTCGCCGGTCTTTGACTCGACCTGGGTATGCCGTTGGCAGCCGATGGGGCAGAGGAAGCATCCGCCGGCCCGTTCGAGGAGCGTCTTGGCCAGGGTTTCGCCCGACACCTTCTCCAGGGCCTCCTCGTCGTGGAAGCTGTCCAGGAAGTTTCGGTGGGGCAGCATGTTAATGACGTTGATGAGTTCGACCAGACCCGACGTGCCGAGCTCACGGAGCAGGCGCTTGGTGATCGGGGCCTGCTTCATCAAATAAAGGGCCTGGTCGTACCCGGATTGATAGCGCTCCTTATCCTGGACCTGGATTTTGGCCTTGCCCTGGACGCGGATGGCTTTGAGTTTCTTGCTCCCCCACACGGCGCCCGGGCCGCAGCGGCCGTAGGTGCGGTTCTTATCGTTAACGACCGCCGCGATCCTGACCAGGTTCTCGCCGGCCGGACCGATGCAGAGGACGCGGGAACGATGTCCCGGTTCGCTTCGGGCGGCCAAGGCATCCGTGGTCTGATGGACATCCAGCCCCCAGAGTTTTCCCGCGGGGAGGACCTCGACTTTATCAGGGCTGATGTCGATATAAACGGGCTCGGAGGCCCGTCCCTTGACGACAATCGCATCATAGCCGGTGGATTTGAAGGCGCTGCCCCATGTCCCGCCCGAATTTGAGGTGCCGATAATATCGGTGAGGGGCGATTTAAAAACCATGTGCCCTCGACAGGCCGTGGGCGCGTTCGTCCCGAGCAGGGGCGATGTGGCGATGACGAACACATTGTCCGGACCGAGAGGATCGCACTGGGGATCGACGGCATCATAGAAGAGGCGTGTGGCCAGTCCGCGACCGCCTAGATAATCGGCGACGAGCGAAGCGTCGAGCGGCTTGGCCTGGACGTCGCCCCGGGAGAGGTCGATCGCCAGGATCCGGCCGTGAAAACCGTAGGGCGCACCGCTCATT
>JAPKZH010000394.1 GCA_026393905.1 Candidatus Aminicenantota bacterium | reverse complement strand
CGGAAGAATGTCCAGACATTGAAGACTCTGCCCATCCCTGCCCGGCCGATGTCTCTTTTGAGCCCCATCCTTGTCATCGCCTTAGCCCTCCTGTCCCAGCAGCCACATGTAGGAATCCTCGAGCGTCGGGACGACCGGGATGGCCTCCTCCAAGGGTTTTTCGGCAGAGAGGATCCGGGCCCTGATCTTATCCCCGTCGCGCATATGATGAACCACCTTGTGAGTCTGGCGGACGACCTCGAAGCGCCGATCGTCGAGGGCGACCTGCCAGACAGATCCTTTTGTCAAGTCGACCAGGTCGGAGGGCGTTCCGATAAACCGGACTCCCCCATTTAAAAGAACCGCCAGGCGGTTGCAGGAGCTGGAAATATCTTCGATGATATGGGTCGAGAAGATCACGATCCGATCCCGGGCCAGCTCCGACAGGAGGTTGCGGAATTTGATCCTTTCATTCGGGTCAAGCCCTGCGGTCGGCTCATCGACCACCAGGATCCGCGGCAGATGGAGCAAGGTCTGGGCGATGCCGAGCCTCTGTTTCATGCCGCCGGAATAGTTTTTAATGCGGTCGTTCCGCCGGTCATACAAGTGAACGGAACGCAAGGACCCCTCGACGGCCGCCTCTCGCTTCCGCCTGTCCCAGAGGCCTTTCAGCTGGGCCTGATAGTCCAGGAATTGGAGGGCCGTCATGTTCTCGTAGGCGCCGAATTCCTGGGGCAGATACCCGATGAGCGACTGGAGTTCCTCCCGGTATCGACCGAGGTCCAAGCCGTTGAAATAGATTCTACCCCGCGAGGGAGGAAGGATGCCGCAGATAATGCGCATCAATGTCGTTTTTCCGGAGCCGTTGGGACCGACCAGGCCGAACATGCCGCTGCCGATCTCCAAGCAAATCCGGTCCAGGGCTTGAAAGGGGACTTTCCTTTTTCCGATCACCGGAATTTTCTGGACAAAACGGTAGGAAATCGTCTTGAATTTTCGCCACCGGCCGGAAATGCGGTTGACGTTGATTTTCTGCGTATAAATCTTTTGCGAAGTTCTATAGATGAGCAGCGCCGCATACCACAGAACGCCGACGACCGCCACGGCTCCCCAACCTTGCCAGCGGGACTGCAGCCAGACGAGATTGGCCAGAGGGAAGCCCCAGGTGATCAGGACCGAGATGATTTTTTTGAGCCCAGCCGCGGAGCCCGCGGATTCCTCGGCTTTCCATCCGGCCCAAGGGCCCACAAGTCTGAGAATCGCCGTATAAAACAGCACCGAAAAAGCCAAAATCCAGGCATTTCCCTGCAGGTAAAAATAGGTGAAATAGAACAAGAACAGATAGACGGGGATCTGCCAGTAAAGAGACTGCCTCCGTTCCCGGCGGCGGACCGGCTCCGGGATTTCCCGGTGTTCCTGCTCTCTCTTTCCTTTCCTCCATTCTTTGCTGAACCGGGCGAAATCATCGTAGAGCATACTGATGTTGCGGACGTTGATGGCAATGGGCGTTCCCCCAGGGACCAAAGATGCGCGGCTTCGCCGGAGGCTGGTCAGGGCAAAAAACGTGAAGCCCGGAATGCCCACGAACAGGATCAAGGAATAGGCAACCTTCCAGAGGAAGGATTCAATGTTGGCAATGAGGAACCACTCCCCGCCGGCGAATGCCAGGGCTTGGGCCGCTTTGAGTTTCCAATTCAACCCCCGCCACCATTGCAGGGCGTTTTCAAGGCCGGACGAGAACGTCGGGATCAGAACCAGGGTGAAGAGCGTCGCCACTCCCAGGCCTCCCATCACAGTGATCGCGAACGGCGCGCCGATGAGGGAGATATACTCCTGCTTGCCCATGGCCACCGGGAGCATGCCCAGAATGGTCGTTATGGCAGTAATCAGGATGGGACGCACGCGGATCAAGCCTGCCGTCATCAAGGCCCGCTCCCGTCTTTGCTTCCGGCGTTCGAGCCGGCGCG